>NZ_CAWUDM010000084.1:0-26653 GCF_963920855.1 Nostoc sp. CCY0012
TATTCACAATGCTTCTACAGCCATTGAACCCTCGTAATTTGGCTACAGTATTGTTTTTTGTATTTAGTTGTTTATTATGAGTTTATGCAAATCGGTCAAGCCCACCTTCAAAAAAGTTTTTAAGAGAATCTCCGAAATCCGCACCCTCTTTTGCTTGAGTAAGTTCATCAAAGATATCTCCACCTGGAGGCCGCTGAGTTACAACTTCCCTTTGCATTGTGTAAAAGTGAGTGTATACGCCTTCTGTTTCTAATTCTGCCGTCACTATGCGAAAACCTTGAAAACCCAAATAGTTCATAAATTCGTGCATAGTCTCTACTTTAGGCTTGAGTCTCTTCCCATTCACATAAAGATTCATGATTTCATTAGTCATACCTCGCCCAAGCAGTTGAACACGAATTTGAAGAAATTGGTACGCCTTTCTGGTAGATGCTATGGTAGTAGTCATATTTAAATTACTCCTTGAAATGTAGTTTAACAGTTACAAATACTCCTGATAAATATAGTTCCCTAACCAGCACATAAACTAACACGATATTATGTAGATTTAAAGGTCTAGCTTACGTACTAAACCCAGTGCTGATCCAAGCAGAACGACGGGAAGCAGAAGGATTGGTTGAGTTAGCAGAATTTTTATCTTTGCTGCAATTGCGATCGCAGCGTGTAATCAAGCATGAATGAAAAGCGATCGCTTAAAAAACCACCACAGGCGATCGCATTTGCCAGTAAATATCTAAACCAACTAATTATTGACGATTTTTCCAATATCCTGGCTCTCGACTACAGTGCATGACTGCCAAAATCAGAATATAGTCTTGTTCAATTGTATAAAGGATTCCATACGGAAACTTCCGTGTCAAACATCGCCGAACGTCTTCATCAACTAAGTTCCAACGATTAGGTGACTCTCTGATCTGATAAACTGCATTCTCAACAGCATTAATAAATGCTTGTGCTATCTCAGCACGTTGTTGTGCATAATATTGAACAGCTTCTGTATATTCATTCAGGGCTTCAGGATGAAACACATACTTCATTGCTCAATTATTCGCCTGACTTGAGCTAAAGCCTCATCCCCTGATATGGGTTGTATTGAATTACTTCTAATCTCATCTCGCCGCCTCTTGGCTTCACTAGTCCAAGCCCCTTGAATGGCGGGATCTATATCCAATTCCAAACTTTCAATGATTTTTTCTGCCAAAAGCACCCTCGATGCACTAGGCAAGGATAAAATTTCTTCTGTTAGCTGCTCGATTGACCGCATAGCTTGTGGCAAGAAGCTGAGGTTTGCTTAAAGTCTAACATGACGGCAAATGAAACTTAGCAGACTTTTTATGTTTACGGCAATTGCGATCGCACGGTGTAATCAAGCATGAATGAAAAGCGATCGCACCCAATAATCAGCGTAAGTATAGCTCTATCTATAGCTGTGAGAACTATAAATATATCAGATATGATATAAATAACGGCATGGATGAAAACGATAAACCTTTAGTTTGGTTGCATGGTGAGGTTAAAACTCCGCCATTCAGTCTAGAAGCACGCGTAGAGGTAGGTGTATTGCTCAGATGTTTGCAGCAAGGTGAAAATTTGGGTATGCCTCATTCAAGACCGATGCCAAGTATCGGATTACACTGTCATGAACTCCGAGTTAGGGACGCAGATAAAAACTGGCGAATTATTTATCGAATAGATGACGATGCAATTTTGATTCTAGAAGTCTTTCACAAAACAACCAAAGCTACACCACTTAGTGTAATTAAAAACTGCAAAAAAAGACTGAAAAATTATGAATTAGATATAGAGGAATAATGTTATGGATCAAGCTAAAAGAGAACGTTTAGAAGCAAAGGGTTGGAAAGTTGGCACAGTTTCAGAATTTCTAGAACTCACACCACAAGAAACCACCTTAATTGAAATTAAATTAGCCCTCAGCCGCAATCTCAAAGAAAGACGACAAAAGTTAATGACACAAGTAGAATTGGCAGAAAAAATTCAGTCTAGTCAACCCCGTATTGCCAAAGCTGAAAATGGTGATGCTTCGGTTTCTATTGAACTCTTAATACGTGCAATGTTAGCAACAGGCGCAACACCTCAAGAAATAGGACAAGTAATCGCCCAAACAAGGTGAGAAATCCTTCTTCATAGTCTAAAAAATCAGCCCAGTACCAGAGGCGATCGCTTTGCGGAAAATACTTTGCAATTTGTCGAAAAAATTACAGAATTTTGCAAGCCACAACCCCTGTCATCACGTAGGAGAGTGTGATATTTACAAGGATTGATGTGTAAAGCCCCGTACTTCATTCGGGGGATACATGTAAATTTAAATATTTCATTTTTCCCGCGCTATTTTGTCAATTTATTAGCTAACTATTTCTTTCCCAGTCGTAGCGTAACACACTAAAACTAATAGAAATAATGCGTTAGTCTAGCTTTGATGCACTTCATCAAAACAGAAATTTACACGGTAAGCTTGTGTCTGATATAGCGCTACATAAATATCTTCCCCGTCTTCCTGAAGCAGCACTACAAGAGTTTATAGAATGGTGCGTTTTAGAGCAGGCAAAAGCAGCAGAATGTAACTTTACTCCAGACCAAAATAAGTTAAATAACTTGCCACCAGCGGAATATATTCCTAAACTTGTTGACCAGTTTATGAAAGTTAAACCAGACCCAATTAAAGCAGGTTTAGTAGCTGCGATCGCCGGGAAAGAAGCTGATCAACATGGCTTATCTGGTTTGGCAGTTGTCGCCGATTTTATAGCGCTTTATGTCAAGTATTTAATCCCTAAAGATGGCAATACTCCAGAACAAGCGGAAATGATCATAGCTCTCGCATCACAACAGCAATGTGAAAAATTCACGGAAATTGCTAGTAAATATGGTGTAACTTTCTAGTTTTTTGTTCATAAATTATCTTTTAGAGGCTTTGTCTGTCTCATTAGCCAAAGCCTCTATATTCGTTTTCGGTGTTGATAAACTAATACTAGAGTCATGAGGCTTGTAGTTATCACATCTAACACCTCGTTGATAATGTTACGGTAAAATTTCTTGATTCACCTCAAATAAATTTGGATTACGTGGATCAACCGTGACTCGTAACCAATGAACATTGGGAGAACCAAATGTTTCAACACGAGTGAAATTGGTGATAACTGTTCCCGATGAGTTATTTAAAGGTTTATCAATGCGGAAATAATGACTATCTCCATGAACTAACATGACTGGTTTACTATACTCTTCTAATTCAACTTTCAAAGTATCAATAAAATCCTTGAACCCATTGTTGGTTGAATTAGCAGGTACATTAAAGTTATTTGGATTGGCATGGATAACAATCACCATACCGAGGTTTTGGTTGGCTTTAGCAAGGGTAAATGCTTCCTTTAACCAGGCAAGGTTAGCTGCATTCCGTTCAGCATACTCCAAATCATTTTGTGCATTTCGCCCCAGATTATTGTTACTACCAACAACATGGATGCCAGCAAACAGAACATTACCTTCAGTCCAGTAAACGTTTTCACGGAACTTACTGTACTCAGCAGTTTCACTCTGGCGGGTTAGCTCAATTGTTCTTCGTCCGAGACTTCTATCTCCTTGGGTAAACATTAAGCGTAATTTGTCCAATCGCTCAATGGGATCATATGCACCAGCTGCCGGGCGATGACAATCTGTCCACTCATTATCACCAAATACATAAATCAAAGGATGCCTAAATTGTTGGAAGGATTGGAACGTCTGGGAAAAAAGCTCATCTGAACACAGGCTGGAACCACTCTTAAAGTCTCCATCATGAATTACAAAACGCACCGAAGATTTATTAATATCCTGAATTAGTTTTTGGTACTCTATCTCTTGTCGAGCATCATAAGGCACGTCGCCAAAGAGAGCAAAATCAAAACGTTTGGGACTTGAACCTAGAACATTTACTCTTACTTGTGCGTTTGTGGGGGAGACGACAGTTGCAGAAACACCAAATAAACATAAGGGAATCAAGACTGTCAGCAGTTGTTTGAATTTCATATTTTTTGAGTTGTTTTGATGACAAACTGCTAAGAAGTTTAATAGTGCAAGATTAAGAATAACTTAAGCTAGTAGCTCAAAAACGTTAAAATCAGCTAATAATCACCATCATTTTAGACAAAAATCACAAAAAGTGATGAATAGTCTCCAAATTGCTGAAATTGAAAGAATTTATTTAATTTTCAGTTGCCATATCATCCCATGCTAACTATCATCGGTTGCGGAAATCTTAATCGCAGTGACGACGCAGTAGGCGTGATTATTGCCCAACGCCTACAACAACATCTAGCTAAAAATCCTCATCCTGATGTCCGAGTGTATGACTGTGGTACAGCCGGGATGGAGGTAATGTTTCAAGCTAGAGGTAGCAAACAATTAGTAATTATTGATGCAAGTTCCACAGGTTCTGAACCTGGTGCTGTATTTAAAGTCCCAGGAGAAGAACTCGAAGCTTTACCAGAACCTAGTTATAACTTGCATGATTTTCGCTGGGATAATGCTTTAGCAGCCGGACGGAAAATCTTTCAAAATGACTTTCCTCAAGACGTAACAGTGTACTTAATTGAAGCTGCAAATTTGGATTTAGGACTAGAATTAACTCCCATAGTCAAACAGTCTGCCGATTTGGTTTTTGCAGAACTAAGCAAACTCATCAGCCAACATTTAGCAGTTTAATATTATCTCCTCATCCCGCCCAATCACGATAAACAGAAAGTTCATCTACCCTCATTTCAAAAGGTATACCTTGACTATCAGGAGGACAAACCCGGATTTTAGCACTGCTGATAATTGAGTACAGCAATGTCCCCATTGGCACAATTTGTTGCAAAACTCGCCAGTTGGTAACTTGATCAGGACATTCAATCACCAATGTCATGGCATTAGCACGGGTTGTGACATACCAGCGACAATTAGAGAGAAGATTTTGAATCGTGCGATCGCAGCCTTCGTAAAAGTATTTACTAATAGAATATTCTAGCTGTTGTCGCAAGATAATATCCGCCGATGTCGGCTGCATCGGATGGGAATCTTCATTATCAAAGTAAAACTGATTATTAGCCATCTCTGTGTCTGATCCTATTTATTTTCCAATTGCCATTCCATAGAGAACATCTTTAGTAGTTTCTAAAAATTCTTGAGTTTCATCATCGTAGTAAGCACCAATTCCACTACAATCAATGTTCAGATAATTGCTAACTAAATAAATTTTTTGCCCTAAAAAGCCAGCTAATTGCATGGCGGTTTGATAATTTATATAGTCAGATACAAAAAAGAAAGTTACAGCACAATCTCTTGCTATAGCCTGATTCACGCATAAGTAACCTGTCTTTTCTGAGAAATTCCCATACTTAAGCAGATGCGTACCTTTATATAATCCAGGTGACATCGCCTCTACCCGATGCACAACAGAGAAAATTTCAATGTTCTCAAAGTTTTCTGTCGGTATTGGCTGCTCAAGTTGTTGCAAGATATATAAATAATCTTCTTGAGAAATCCACTGTTTCCGGAAACGTCTAATTGAACGTCGGTTCCACACAGTTTGATGAAATTTATCCTTGTCAAAGTTAAACTGTGGCTGTGCTAGCGGCTGTATTTTATTCCTTTGCACAGCTGTTACTTGATAGCCATCTTCAATGAATTGATTAGCTTCAAAATAATCTGTACCACAGACAAAAGGAACCTTCAGCCTTAAGCGTCTAACTTCCCTTCCTTGCACTTCACCTGAGATTACAGCAGCAGTGATAAACTCTTTATTCTCAAACCCTAAAACTTGATTGAGGGCAAGTTTATCAAAATCAAAAACTAATTGTATATCTTTGCTATGAAGATAAGCGGATGCAGCAACAGCACCTAAATGGTGTCCGCTATCTAAAAAGCAATATCTCAGGCTTCTGTCTTGATATTTCCAACTAGACCTATAATAAACACAACTAATTAAAAAAATGCATCCCTTAATACTTTTGCCCGGTATAATATAACTCTCTAAGCCATCATCAATTAATTCATAAATCAGCGTTAGACAATTATTCTCAACTTCTAGATGATATATACCATCTACTATTCCCGACATTCCTCGAATCTGTACATAAACCTCTGTGGGATATAGCGCACCTGCTGAGGGATTTACCCGTAATTTATCAGGCATCCCTTTATATACTTTCTCAAAAGTAACAGCGCTAGTTAGCCAAATAAACGAATGCACAGGATTATTGAGATTTAATTGCACCCGCCGATAAAACTTGGGATAAACTTTAAATGCAACTGGTTGAGTTGATGCATCTACATAATTTGGATCAATTTGTACAGACAAGTAGGAATGCTTAGTTTCATGATGATAAGCCTTCCCTGATTTATCTCTTTCTAGCATCTTTGAGTAACCTTAAAACTTCTACATTACTCGCAAAATCTATTGCTTTATAATCGTCTAAATTTTGCAATTCCAAATTAGGTTTATGTTGCAAAAGTAACTTTGCTACTCCTGTCTTTCCTGCTGAGGCTGCATACATTAAAACCGTCGCACCGTTATCATTTTGGTTGTTAATGTTAATTTTGGCAGCCAGGAGTAAATTAATTAATTCGTAATGGTTGCCAAAACAAGCAAACCATAAAGCATTATTGCCGTCGTTATTCCTAATGTTGATATTTACACCAATATCAATTAAATCTTTAACAACAGCATATACACCTTCTCTTGTCGCTTTCATCAAAGCTGTATCACCATTTTCTCCTGGCTGATTTAAATCTACTGGATTGTAGCCTTTAGCAACTAGCCATTGACAAGTTATTTCACTCAATCTTTGCTTTTTGACTTGATTCATAACTATTCCTTGAACATCGTAAATTTACTTAGCAAAGGGAATGGCAGGTATTCCCCACCATTCCTCAACAAAAAGTCATGAAAATACTATGCTGAAAGTTACGAATAACTCACAATTAAGTAGAACGACTTGAAAAAACCAAACTATGTAAAATAATGTAAATTTACCTAAAATCAGTTTGTAGTCAGGACTTTAGTCCTGATTTGAGAACTAAAGTTCTCACTACAAACCTTTAATTATTTACCCTGTTCTACTTAATTTAGTCGTTCCATTAGCTAATAGCTACAGTTTCTCTCTGCTCAGAGAATATCTCTCTGGCTGATTTTTCAGGTGTTGGTGCGCCATAAAAACCTGCTTCGGCTTCGAGTTCATCTACTAAATCCCAAGCTTCAACGGCTCTTTTAGAATCCACACCATAGTTAGCAGAAATTGAACGAGCGTTGGAGATTGCTTTTAAGAGTTCTTTTCGCAAGAATGTTAACTTTGGTTTTTGTACAAAGTCACTCTTGGTGAGAATATCAGTTACAGAAATAATGCCAAGCAGTTCACCTTGAATCACCGGCGCCCGCCATACACCCGTATCAGCAAATAATCGCGCTACATATTCCACATCAAGGTCAGGATTGACCACAATACAAGGTTTACTCATAATCTCATAGACACGCACCTGTTGGGGGTCTTTTCCATAAGCAACGACTTTACTAACAATATCCATTTCGGTAACAATACCGTAAGCATCACCACTGTTACGAGGTTCTACAATTAACGCCCGCAATTCTTTGAGCCTTAATAGCTTGACTGCTTCTGCTACAGTGGCGGCACCACGAATAGTAGCTACATCTTGAGTCATAATTTGTTTAGCTCTCATAACTCTTGCTCCTTAAATTTTTGCAAGTAGGGCAATTAGTTCTAAACTGCTGCAATTATTCCCAAACTGCATTTGCTTAGTCTGCGCGGAACGCATAATGCGCCTGACTCAAATTCAAGTTGAATTGTGAGGAATTAGATTCGCCGCTGGAAAAAGCGCTTAAGGAAATTAGACACCCTTGGAAAACAGCACGGCAATTATTCTTGAATCAATCTGGTTAATTCTGGCAGAAGATTTACACAATTTCCCTTGATTTTTACTTGAAGCTATTTTAATTTCTGCCCATGAGAAACTGAACCAGAATTAAGGGAGGAATGTCTGAGATTACCCTGTAATCGCTTTTGCTGAAGTTTAGGTTCACTAGCAACAATTTAGCTTACTTATATATTATCACTTTGATAAGTTTAAATTATGAATCATTTATAAAGATACCCAGAGACATAGTTAAAAAAAACTAAAATCCCTCTAAAAAAGCAGTGATATTGACAATTTTATTTTTAAAATATGCTCATGAAAACTATATTTTCCGATTATTGCCAGGATCAAGTAAGTAAGTCGGCGAGAAAAAATTAAACTATGTTAAGCAATGTAAAATAATTAAAATTCATTTTGTAGTAAGGGCTTTAGCCCTTATTTGAGGACTAAAGTCCTCACTACAAACCTTTAATTATTTACGCCGTCGTACTTAAGCTTGGCAAATTTGTCAATAGTTTGATAGTGATAATTAATAGAGGTATTATCTCACCCATAAATTGCTTAAGCAGCATATAACCTTTTGCAACGATCGCCTAAATACGTAAGGAGTAAATAACTAATGGTTTTTCGGCAATTTCTCAAGTCACAGCAACTGCATAATATGATGACTGCATCTATGTTTCACATCCGTCAAGGTTTTGCAGCCAACCATAATTGCTTGACTGGGGTAGCCGTAGCCTTAGTTATTTCTGTTCCTTCTTTAGCTTCAGCAGCGCCTTTGCGAGTGGGGGTAGCTGGTTCTGCTCCATTTGTGGTTAGCAAAGATACGGAAACTTCCGGTATTAGTGTGGAAGTGTGGTCAGAAGTAGCACGCTCTCAAAATTTAGAGTATGAAATTATACCTCAATCTAGCGTAGCCAATGCCCTAGAAGTTGTGGAGCAGGGAGAATTAGATTTATTGATTGGCCCTATCACAATTACCGCACAACGCTTACAAACAGTTGACTTTACTCAACCTTATTTTTCTACAGATATTGCCGTTTTAACAGTAGCTGACGATCCTAGTCTTTGGAGTCGGGTACAACCTTTTTTTGAGACAGCGGTTATCATGTCCGTTGGGATATTAGTTATCCTGATATTTGTGGTGGGAAACTTAGTTTGGTTAGCGGAACGTAATCAAAACAGCGAACAATTCCCGAAAAACTATGCTCAGGGAGTGGGTAACGGGATGTGGTTTGCCCTGGTAACATTGACTACCGTAGGCTATGGAGATCGCGCCCCTGTTACCCGTCTCGGTCGTTTTATTGCTGGGACTTGGATGGTTTTGGCTTTAGTGACAGTTTCTTCACTCACAGCCGGGCTGGCTTCGGCTATAACTATTGCCTTATCTGGTGGTTCTACTGAACAATTTACCAGTCCCTTAAACCTAGAAGATGCCAGGTTAGCAACTGTCAGTGGCTCATCTAGTGCTGAGGTTGTGCAAAACTATACCCGTCGGGTGCAAGGAGTAGCAAATTTAACAGATGCCGTAGAACTATTGTCTACTGAACAAGTAGATGCAGTGGTGTTTGATCGTCCGGCAATGGAATATTACCTGGCTCAAAATCCCGAACTAAACTTCAAATTAGCCAACTTTTCTTTAGGAACTGAACTTTATGGTTTTGTCTTACCTATTGATAGTTCTTTAAAAAAAGACCTCAATATTGAATTGCTGCGGATGTCTGAAAATGGTTCTTTACAAGCAATTACTAGTCGCTGGCTTAGTTCTACAAACTCGGAGATTTGAGCCTCTCGGTGTTGGTAAAGCTAGTCCTCTAAGTCGGTGACAGCACCAACACTGCTAGAGGAAACTAACTTAGCATATTTTGCTAAGATGCCTTTTGGATAACGGGGTGGACGGGGTTGCCATTGGGCGCGGCGATTGGCTAATTCTCCATCGTCAATGTTTATTTGTAACAAGCGAGAATGAGCATCGATGGTAATGCGATCGCCTTCTTCCACCAGAGCGATCGCACCACCAACAGCAGCTTCAGGGGCAACGTGTCCCACTACCATCCCGTAAGTACCACCGGAAAAACGTCCATCAGTAATTAACCCAACAGTATCACCTAAACCTGCACCAATAATGGCTGAGGTAGGTGCTAGCATTTCCCGCATCCCAGGGCCACCCTTAGGGCCTTCATAACGGATAACGAGAACATCATCGGCTTGAATCTTACCTGTAAGGATGGCATCTAAGCATTCTTCCTCGGAATCAAAAACCCGTGCGGGGCCAGTAATGCTAGGATTTTTGACCCCGGTAATTTTAGCCACTGCTCCCTCTGTAGCGAGATTTCCCTTGAGAATAGCTAAGTGACCTTGGGCATACATCGGTTGATCCCAAGTCCGAATCACATCTTGATTGCTTGGTGGTTCATCGGGGATATCTGCTAAAATTTCGGCGATGGTTTGACCTGTGATGGTGATACATTCACCGTGAAGTAATCCATGCACCAATAGCATTTTCATCACTTGGGGAATACCACCAGCTTTGTGTAAATCTGTGGTGACATATCTACCACTGGGTTTTAAATCACATAAAACAGGGACACGATCGCGGATAGTTTCAAAGTCATCTAAATTAAGTTCTACACCAGCTGCATGAGCGATCGCCAGAAAATGTAACACGGCGTTAGTGGAACCACCCACAGCCATAATTACAGAAATCGCATTTTCTATAGATTTGCGGTTGATAATTTGTCGGGGTAATAGTTGATGACGAATTGCTTCTACCAATACCTTGGCGGATTCTTCAGTGCTATGGGCTTTTTCGTCATCTTCCGCCGCCATTGTCGATGAATAAGGTAAACTCATGCCCATCGCTTCAAAGGCCGAGGACATAGTATTGGCTGTGTACATTCCACCGCAAGAACCAGCACCAGGACAAGCTTGACGTTCGACTGCTAATAGTTCGTCTTGGTCAATTTTGCCAGCGCTATATTGGCCTACAGCTTCAAAAGAACTGATAACTGTTAAATCTTTACCGTTGTAGTGTCCGGGTTTAATTGTGCCACCGTAAACAAAGATAGCCGGAATATTCATCCGGGCCATAGCAATCATGGCCCCTGGCATATTTTTATCACAGCCACCGATGGCAATTACACCATCCATACTTTGACCATTACAGACGGTTTCAATGGAGTCAGCAATTACTTCTCGTGACACTAGGGAATATTTCATCCCTTCGGTTCCCATAGAAATCCCATCACTAATCGTAATGGTGCCGAACATTTGCGGCATCGCCCCGGCTTGTTTAATTCCCGCTTCAGCTATGAGTGCTAGTTGATTAATCCCCATGTTACAGGGAGTGATGGTGCTGTAAGCATTAGCCACACCCACAATTGCTTTATTAAAGTCTTGATCCTGAAAACCCACTGCCCGCAGCATAGCTCGGTTAGGCGATCGCTGTACTCCTTGTGTGACAACTTTACTTCTGAAATTTTCTGACATTGTTTTTTCACTCATTCACTGTACGAGTATCATATGTAGACTTTTTTAAGATGTCCAATATATATTTATTTAAAATTGAGACTTATAAAGTATCAAAAATATGGAACTACGACACCTGCGCTACTTTATTGCTGTAGCTGAGGAACTACATTTCACTAAAGCCGCAGAACGATTGCACATAGCACAACCGCCTCTCAGCCAACAAATTCAGCAGCTAGAAGCAGAACTAGGAGTAAAACTTTTTCATCGCCAAACTAAGCGCCAAGTACAGCTAACAGCAGCTGGTAAGGTTTTTTTACAAGAGGCTTATCAACTACTGATGCAACTAGAAACAGCAGTGGCGCTGACTCAAAAAATTGGCAGAGGTGAAACAGGTCAATTGAGAATAGGATTTACTAGTTTGGTAATTTATGACTTATTACCTTTGATTTTGCGAGAATTTCGCCAGCAGTTTCTGGAAGTAGAACTAGTCTTAAGAGAGTTAACTACAAGTCAACAGGAGCAAGCACTGAGAGATTCCCGGATTCATGTGGGTTTTGCTCATCCACCTTTGGAAGATGACACACTATCTTATCAGTGTATTCACAGACAAACCTTAGTTGTGGCTTTGCCGTCAACTCATCCATTAGCTCAACAAGAACATATCTGTGTGCGATCGCTCTTAAGTGAACCTTTAATCATGTTTCCCCGTTATTTAGCACCAGGACTTTATGATCGCATCATGAGTCTTTTTCAGCAGGGAAATTTCCCACCTAACATTACTCAAGAAGCGATTCAAATGCAAACAATTATTGGATTAGTATCGGCTGGAATAGGCGTGGCGATTACACCATCTTCTCTACAAAATCTGCAAAGGTCTGGTGTAGTTTATCTTCCCATCCTAGAAGAAGTACCTGTAATAGAAACTGCTGTAATCTGGCAGCAAGGCAATTTAACGCCTATTGTTGAAAATTTTGTACAATTTACTCAAAAGTTCATTTAATCTTGTGTACAGGCTATCCTACTGGCAGGTATCACTTCCAGGAAATTCAATATGACTACAAGCATAGCCATTGCAGAAAAAATCACCACTCTTCGCCAAGTCGAGGAAAAACTAGGGTTAACACTAAGTAGTGATAGCCGATTTTTTACCGAATGGATGGTTGAGTTACCAGCCTTAAGTGAAGCAGAGCAAACAAGATTAGAACAAGTTCGACAAAACTATTTATATCAAATCTCCTATGGAAGTCTTTTAGAAAAAACTGTCCAAATGGTTGTGTTATCACCATTACTGGAACTTGCAGGTTTTTATCAAGCACCTTATAGATTTAAAACCGAGGTATCAGTTGAAATTGCAGCACAAGGAGATAATGAAGAAATTTTACGAGGAAGAATTGATGTTTTAATTTTGCAAGCTAGATTATGGATTGTTCTAATTGAGTCAAAAAAGACAATCTTTGATTTAGAATTAGCAATTCCCCAAACATTAGCTTACATGGCGGTTCATCCCAACCCAGAACAACCTCTGTACGGCATGATCACCAATGGTAGTAGCTTTTTACTTGTTAAAACTTTGGGGAAACAGTATGGTATTTCTGATATATTTGCCACGCGATCGCAACATCTAAACAATTTATCTGGAGTTTTAAAAATCTTGAAGCATTTAGGTACACTTATGACGTAATCATCAGTTTCTGAAAGCCTTTATTGAATTATTTATCCAAAAAAGATAAGGGATTGCTCATATTTTCAGCAAAACCAAGAATACCGCGATCGTGATGTTCATAAATTAATTTACCTTGAGAATCAAATAGAAAAGTTCCTCCCCGTTGTGTCAAATAAGATGAATCTGGTACATAAGTATTCCAGTTGCTCAAAACTTCGGTCATGTTTCGCAGGCGCAGAGTTGCTAGTTCAAAAGGACGCTGAAAGCCTGTTCCTCCAGCAGCTTGGAAAAATGAACCTTTCATTGGTGGTAAAGGTGTACCTCTGATAACTTCCTCGTCAGCAATTAACTGAGGAGCTTTTTTATCACCTTTATAACCCCGAAAAACTTCCTTCAAAGTTCCAGGACTACCAATTCCAGCACACATGAGCATTAAATTTAGCCAAGCTTTTTGTGATGTTGATAGTATAGGGAATTGTACATTTAAACCACGATAAAGTTCTAAGGAAGCATGAATTTCAGCTATTGCATCCACAAACAACCATTCTTGAGGAAATCCTGTATATTCACAAAACTTGATCCCAGAATTGCGGTTTCCAATTCCAATAGCACGAATTGTAATTCCTCTAGCTTCAATGTTTTCTTTTTCTCTTCGCAACCACCAAGCGTATTCTAAATTATCAAAATCTCCCAACTGTGACCAAATAAGTACGAGTAACTTTGAAGTATTCGAGCAACCATCTAAAACGGGTTTAATTTCTCCATCGCTAACTCGTAAGCATTGAGTTTGATGCAAAATCGCGTAAATATCTGGAGAATTGGAGCGTGTTTGAGTATTCATTTAGGTAAGAGCAACAGTCTTCAATTATGATTTTAGGGCTTTATTGCTTCTTGAACCTCTCACTTAATTCAATGATTCCATGAACTCAATACATTTGTTAATCTGCTGACGCATAGTGTCAACATCAGCATGAAACCTCCGTCCATGACCAGGTAGTACCCACTCAAACGAGTAATTAGCTAACTGATACATTGATTTTATTTGTTCTGCCCAAGAATACCAACAGACATCGTGAAATGCTACCAACTGATGTCGATTTTCTGACCAAGCAAGATGGTCGCCCGTGAATAAAAATTTATTTTTGTACAGTAAAACTGTATGTCCTTTAGTATGACCAGGAACGGGGATAATTAGTAAATTGGGAGTTAGAGCAAATGGTTCTTTGCCAGTTAATTGGATTTCTACATTCCGAGTATCCGCAGTAATTTCGTCAGTGTGGAGAATGCGCTGACACTGGAAATGTTCAGCAAATTTTTGATGATCTGCTACATCATCTCTGTGAGTTAAGTACATATAAGAAATTCCACCCATTTCTTCAATACGCTTGACTAAAGGTGATAAAAATTGGGGAGAATCCACTAAAATGTTACCTTCGGCAAGTTGAATTAAATAACTAGCAGCACCGTAAGATTTTTCTGAATGATAACCACAGTGATAGATATTTTCATCGACTAAAATTGGAAAACTTTGTTGAGCAACTTTGATATCAGATGGCTTCTCAACTGTGCCGATAGAATTAGTCGGACAAGCTAAAAGGGCTTGGAGTGCGGCTAATCTTTCTACTTCGTTTTGTGGCTGGTGATATACTGCCGACTGTTGATTAATACGAGAAAATACTTGAGATGCCATCCAACGACACGTATCACAATCAATACAAGTAGTATCTACATAAAAATCGCCGTTGACATTTTCCCGGCGACGAATATCTAAATGAGCCATATTACCTCTGTTTGTCAGCTACTTGATGAACAGGCAATAATTTTTCATCTCTCTACACTATTGTAATCAGCTTTGATTTTTCATAGCTGGTGGGGAGTGGGGAATAAGGAGTGCGGAAAAACCTGTTTATTCGGCGTCCCCTTGAGGTATTTGTTGGCAGATCACATTAACAACGAGGCGATCGCTTCATCGCACCATTCAATCCACATAGTTTCGTAGCGAATACCAGCTCGCAGGGTGAGATAGAGGTGTCGTTGAGGACGAGACAGATGATCAAGATCGCCAAATTCTGGTTCAACGGAGTGATAATAATCCAGTTTTTGCTGATGGAGTTGCTTGCGGCGTTCAATTTCACGGATGAGGATATCTTCAGGAACGATAAACCCACTGCGTACTTTCACTAGTAATTCTTCACGGATTGCGGTTGGTTCAGAAGGTTCAGCAATCCAAGAAATCAGTTCTTGCTTGCCTGTATCAGTGAGGGAATAGATTTTTTTGTCGGGACGAGCCGATTGTGGCAATACTTCCACTTCTACCCAGTGTTTATCTTGCATTCGTGCCAATTCTCGATAAATCTGCTGGGAGGTGGCTTGCCAGTAGCAACTGACTTTTTCATTAAATTCTTTGCTCAGTTCGTACCCCGTCCGCGGTGACTGGAGCAAAATGCTGGCGATCGCATGGGCTAGGCTCATAATTTTTTCTTGACATAGACAACTAGTTGCATATACTCTTTATTTTATACAACTAGTTTTATAACAATTAGTTGAGTATGACAACGCTTCTTGCCAACCTAGCACAAAAATGAGTGGCCAACGTATGGAAGCCCAAGTTCAAGAAATGGAAGATGGGGCCGCCTTGCCTCCAAAGCATCTCAAAAAAATAAGAGTGAGAAATTTGCTGATTGCGAGTGGGATGGTGGCGGCCATCACCTTGGGGGTGTATCAACGGTTGTCCACGGGACAGGAAGTGGTAGTTTCTCCCCCATTGGCAGTGCAAGTCATCAAACTGGAGCCAGTACAGTCATACCAGGTGACGCGCTTTTATACGGGCGAAGTAGTGGCCACTCGCCGCAGTGATTTGGGTTTTGAGCGGGGAGGTAAAGTCATTGAAATCATCTTCAATCGTGGGCAAACCGTCGAAAAAGGCGCAGTAATTGCCCGATTAGATACGCAAAATCTTAAAGCACAATTGGCGCAATTAACAGCCGGGCGATCGCGTGCTATCGCAGAATTACGAGAATTGCAGAATGGGCCACGCCCAGAAACCATTGCCGCTGCCCGTTCTCAAGTGGCAGATTTAGAAAATCGGTTGCGCCTGGAAAATATTCGCCGCGATCGCCGTCGTTCCCTGTATGAAGTAGGAGCAATTTCCCGTGAACAGTTGGATGAAGTGGCATTTAATCGGGATGCCCTCGCTGATCGCCTCGCTGCTACTCAGAGTGATTTAGAAGCATTGCAGAACGGTACACGCCAAGAACAAATCGCTGCCCAAACCGCTACGGTGGCGCAAATCGCAGCCAGTATCCACGATGTGGAAATCAATATCGAGAAAAGCACTATGCGCGCTCCCTTTCGTGGTGTAGTCGGAGAACGGAATTTGGATGAAGGCAGTGTAGTACAACCAGGACAGGCCATCGTGCGCTTAGTGGAAAATCTCACCCCTGAAGTAGAAATTGGTGTGCCGCCCCAAGTCGTGCCAACCCTCAAGGTGGGAAGCCGTCAACAAGTACAGGTGAGCGATCGTGTTTATGCTGCCACAGTGCTGGCCCATAAACCAGAGATCAACCCCCAAACCCGCACTCGGACAGTGGTTTTGCAATTGGTTAGTACAGGTCAAATTATGCCCGCATCAGGCGAAATCGCGCGTCTACAAGTAGAACAAATGGTATCTACCCAGGGATTTTGGTTACCAACATCCGCCTTAATTAAGGGAGAACGAGGACTGTGGTCTTGCTTTGCCATTGCACCAGAGGGAGAAACTCACCGCATTGAACAGCGGGATGTGGAAGTATTGTATACCGAAGGCGATCGCGTCTTGGTACGCGGCACAATTGTCGCCGGGGAAGAAGTTGTCAACAGTGGTACTCACCGCTTGGTTTCTGGGCAAATCGTGAATAAGGAGTAGATATGGCACGGCTATTCTTTCGCAACTTGCGCTTGCTATTGTTGGTGATTTTTTTGATTGTGGCTTGGGGAACCGTCACCTATGAATCACTACCGCGACTGGAAGATCCAGAACTCACTTCTCGTTTTGCCTTAGTTACTACTTTTTTGCCAGGAGGAACCGCCGAGCGCACCGAATCCCTGGTGACTGATCCCATTGAAGCCAAGATTGCCGAAATTCCGGAAGTGAAAACCTATGAATCTACTTCACGCGCCGGGGTTTCCACCATTGCTGTAGATTTACTCGATAGTGTGAGTAGGAGCCGTGTACCCTTAGTTTGGTCACGGGTACGGGATAAATTACGCGAAGTGCAAGGGGAATTACCCAGTGAAGCCAGCGAACCCAAATTAGATGAAGGAGAAGTGCGTGCCTATGCCCTCCTTACCGCCTTGACTTGGGAACAGTCTGATGCACCAAACTACGCCATTTTGCGGCGACGGGCAGAGATGTTAAAAAATGCCTTGCGATCGCTCTCTGGCACTGATGAAGTGGAAATTTTTGGCGCCCCCCAAGAAGAAATCACGGTGAATGTGAATACACAAACCCTTGCTAGTTTGGGAATTACCACCTCAGAATTAGCAGGGCAAATTCAACAAAGTGATGCTAAAACCTCCGCCGGACAGTTTCGTGGTGACAATACCCTGCTCTATGAAGTGCAAGGAGAATTAGATACCCTGAACCGGTTGCAGCAAATACCCGTGGGCTGTTCTAACTGTGAATCTAACGGGGAATTTCGTCTTTTGGCAGACATCGCCACTATTGAAAAAGGAATTGCCACACCGCCCACAGAATTGGCATTCACTTCAGGTAAAGCCGCCATCGCCGTTGGTGTTTATGTGCAGTCTCAATACCGTCTGGATCGTTGGGCAGTGGCAGCACAGAAGGTAATTGATAGCTTTCGGGCTGATTTACCAAAGGGAATACAGTTAGAGATTGTCTTTGATCAGAGTCGTTATGTGACGGCGCGATTAAATAATCTGATGGGGAATTTATTGTCTGGTGCTTTGCTGCTCTTTATCATTTGCATTATTATGATGGGCTGGCAACAGGCATTGGCCGTACAGATGGCGCTGCCGCTTTCGGTGGCCATCGCCCTCATTGTCATGGGGTTGTTGGGCATTCCCTTACATCAGATGTCGGTGACGGGGCTAATTGTGGCCCTGGGCATTCTGGTGGATAATGCGATTATTCTCGTGGATGAGATGAATATTCGCCTGAAAGCGGGAATGTCTTTAGAAACTGCCATCACAGAAACCGTGCAGTATCTCCGCGCTCCTTTGCTGGGCGGGACATTAACCACTGTATTCTCGTTTGCGCCTATTGCCCTACTCCCCGGTGCAACTGGTGAATTTGTCGGGACGATTGGTTTAAATGTGATTGTGGCAGTGTTGGCTTCGCTGTTGGTGGCATTGACGATTTCCCCAGCGATTACCGCTAAAATTTATCAGTGGAATCATCGCCGCTCGTTCACCTCTAAAGGTGTAATTGGCAAAGAAGGATGGTGGCAAGTAGGATTTTCTCATCCTGGACTAAGCGCTTGGTATCGCCGTTCTTTGCAGTGGTCTTTAAGGTATCCCAAACGAGCGATCGCCTTGACGCTGATTTTGCCTGTACTGGGGTTTAGTCTGATGACAACCTTAAGTTTACAATTCTTTCCCAGTGCTGATCGTGAACAATTCACAGTGGAGTTAGAATTACCTCCTGCCAGTTCTCTAGGGCAAATTCAAGACCTCACACAAGAGGTAGAAGCCACCTTACGCCGCCATCCTCAAGTTCAACAAGTGTATTGGTTTTTGGGCAAAAGTGCGCCTAAAGTCTATTACAACCAACTCACTAATCGTGAGAACGAGAGTAGTTTTGCCGGGGCCATTGTGCAGATGAATGGCATTGCTGGCGATGGCTTCATTCACCAACTGCAAACGGAATTTAACACCGCCTTCCCTAATGCCCGTGCTTTGGTGCGTCTGTTTGAGCAGGGGCCACCTTTTGAAGCACCGATTGAGTTACGAATTTACGGCTCTGATGTTGATCGCCTGCAACAATTGAGTGTACAAGTCCGGGCAATTTTGGCAGAAGTTCCTACCATTACTCATGTTCGTAGTCGCCTCAACGATGTGCTGCCCCAACTCGCCCTCGATATTGACGAACCAGAAGCGCGATCGCTGGGTTTGAGCCGTCGAGAAATTTCCCAGCAATTGCAAATTATCACCGAAGGGGTAACTGGTGGCACGATTTTAGAAGATACCGAAGAAGTGCCTGTACGAGTGCGCCTCAGTAATAGCGAACGCGCTGACTTGAGTCAATTACAATCGCTGAATCTTCTATCAAGCAATCGCAACGGCTACATCCCGTTAGAAACCATCGGCAAACTCAATGTGATCCCCAAAAATGCCGCCATCACTCGCCAAAACGGTCGCAGAGTCAGCACCGTCCAGGGGTATCTCACCGCCGGAACGTTACCTGCCAACGCTCTCGCTGATTTTCGCCAACGGTTACAAAACTCTTTCTCCCTACCCCCAGGCTACAGCCTGGAATTTGGTGGTGAAGAAGAAGAACGTAGCAGTGCCACTGGCGGACTACTCGGCTATGGTATCGTCCTAGGGATTGCCCTGGTAGTAACTCTTGTACTTTCGATGAACTCCTTCGCCCTTGCAGGTTTGATTGGTATCGTGGCCATTCTTGCCATCGGTGGGGGCGGATTATCGGTGTGGCTGTTCGGCTATCCCTTTGGCTTCAACCCCATCATCGGTACAGTAGGACTGATTGGGGTCGCTGTGAATGATGCCATTACCGTTCTCACTGCCCTAAAAAGTGATGCTCTAGCCCAGACAGGCGATCGCCCAGCGATGGTGGAAACCGTCATCCACACTACCCGCCATGTCCTCACAACCACATTCACCACAATGGCAGGCTTTATTCCCCTCATTCTTGCCGGTGGTGGATTTTGGCCCCCTTTGGCAGTAGTGATTGCAGGCGGTGTAGGTGGTGCAACCATTCTTGCCCTTTACTTTATTCCCTGTGCCTATTTATTGTTGCGATCGCCTCAAAACTCCCGACGTTATCTAAATACGGAATGATCAATAAACTGTAGGTTGGGTTAAGCACAGCGCAACCCAACGCTGCCAATGATATTGGGTTTCCTACGTCAAACGCCACTTCACTCAATTGGGGAAACCCGCCCACGTGAGTGGGTTCCCAACCTACATTTAATACACTATTTTAGCTGTGTCAGTCCACTACGGGAATTATTTTAGTTTCTGTTCCTTCGCTGACTACAATACCGGATTCTCCAACAAACTCTTAGGAAGTTAGTGAAGATTCCTGATAAGTGGGAAAATCGATATATCCAGATGGTACAAAGGAATACCAGTCTTTCATTTCGGCTGGTGGATTCAGTGGCCAGTTATTGGTAAAACGTTCCACCAAGTCAGGATTGCTAATAAACGGACGACCAAAGGCTATCAAATCGGCGATTTCACTTTTAATGGCCACTTCTGCTTGTTCTTGGCTATAGCCACAGTTGCCCATGAGTGTCCCTGTAAACACATCTCGGAACTCTGCTAATGTCATGGGTGTCCCTAATTCGTGAAAGCCAAAGGCTAGCCCATCAAGTAGATGAAGATAAGCTAACCCATAAGTATTTAGTTGTTCCGCTATATAGAGAAAAGTTTCTCGGTAATCAGGAGAACCCATATCATTGAAAGCACCATTAGGAGATAAGCGGACTCCAATCCGATTTGATGGCCATACGGTCAAAATCGCCTCAACAATTTCTTTGAGGAAACGATAGCGATTTTGCACATTTCCTCCCCACTTGTCAGTTCGCTGATTCGTTTTGGATTGTAGAAATTCATCAATTAAATAACCATTTGCGGCGTGAATTTCAACGCCATCAAACCCTGCTGCTTTTGCTCTTTGAGCTGCTTGACGATAATCCTCCACGATTAACGTTATTTCATCCGTTTCCAGCGCCCGTGGGGTTTCATAGGATTGTTTGCCATTAGGGGTGTGAATGGAATCCCCATTTATCTTAATTGCAGATGGTGCTACTGGTAGTTGACCATTTTCTTGAAAACTACTGTGTGAAGCCCGCCCACAGTGCCATAATTGTAAAAAAATCGGCGTTCCTTGAGCGTGAACAGCAGATACAATCTCTTTCCAAGCTTCGCGTTGTTCTGGTGAATAAATACCTGGCGTATTTTCCCAACCATTAGCCTGATGAGAAATGACAGTTGCTTCTGTGATAATTAATCCTGCCGCGGCACGCTGAACGTAATACTCTGCCATCAGGGCATTGGGCATACGTGTCACACCTGCTCTTGAGCGTGTCATGGGAGCCATAATTACCCGATTTTTTAGTGTTAAATCTCCCAGTTGAAATGGATTGAGTAAGCCTGGAGATACCCCTTGAGTCGTCATAGTTCATAATTCTAAGTTTGCACTATTACTTTTACATAACTTAAGCCTTTGCGGGAGCAACGCAATTTTATGAGCTTAATCAAGGTGGGGGGATAGGGAAGCAAATACAAGAAATGCCAAAAAAAATGCGCTTATTTCTTATCCAGCAAAGATTTGAGGCATTTAGCTACAAATTAAAATTATTTTCCTGATTCCCCAACTATCCCCACTCCTCCCCAGAGATGTTTCATTCGCTGCTGTTTGAGATTTGTCAAGAGGATAATCTCACGCCAAGGCGCAAAGAAAAATCATTTAGGATTCCTACATAAGCAAAAATGAAGGATAAAGAATATCCTTCATGCTTCTAAATTTCAAATATTGCTAGTGTAGCGATCAAAGCAAAACTTTACACAAGATATGGTTCTTGATGAGTCTTAATTGTGCAATTAGAACGAGGATAAGTAACACAAAGTAGGGCAAATCCTTTAGACATTTGCTCGTCATCTAAAAAGATTTGATCAGATTGATCAACTTCACCTTCAACTACTTTACCGACACAACTAGAGCAAGAACCGGAATGACAAGAGAAAGGTAACTCAATACCATTTTCTTCTGCTCCTTCCAAAATTGTGGTTTCTTCATCCACTTCAATGGTGGTATCGATGTTTTCTTTTTTGCTGATTAATCTAACTTGATAGGTAGCCATTTTCCGATTCTCCTCAAGGATTATAAGACTGAGATTGTGTTCTCGAAGTTTACAAATCTCCCTCATTCAACTTCGATAAGTAGCGCGGAGTTCGTCTGCAAGTAGTTCTTAGCTACAAGGTATGCCGGTAGGGGTACAATCACCTGCTGTGAAGGATTTACCACAACCGCAGGTATCGCTGGCGTTGGGGTTAGTGAACTTAAAGCCACTGTCCATCACCCCTTCAACAAAATCGATTACCACCCCTTCTAGTAAAGGCGCACTTTTGGCATCTACATAAACCAGCACTTTACCTTGCTGGATTACCAAATCATCTGCTTGGGGATTGCTGGTGATATCAATTCCATACTCATAGCCACTGCAACCACCATCTTTCACAGAGACACGGATGCCCTTTTTAGCGTCATCATTCTCGGGGCTTGAACCTCGTAAAAAGGCTCGCAGACGAAATTCTGCTTTTTCTGTCAAAGTAACGCTCATCAAGTCTCCTGATTTGTAGCGATTATGTGTTCTGATTACAAGTGAAGGAATTTGTGTGAGTTATTTAATGACTTGTGACTACAGATTGGGACTGTCCATATCTCCAGGGGGCAGTATTACCGCATACTGGACAAGAGCGATCGCGTTGCGAACGGCGCTTGGCAAATTCCATGCGATTCAGGTCAATGGTCAACAATTGTGATAATAAAGGTTGACTAAAACCAGTAATCAACTTGATTGCTTCCAAAGCCGTCAGACAAGCCAATGTTCCAGATACAGCACCCAGCACGGAAAAAGCACGTCGATCCCATTCCGGCTTCTCTGGAAATAGACAAGATAAACAAGGAGTCACACCAGGAATAATCGTGGTTAAATAAGCCTCCATCCCGTCCATTGCTGCTTCCACCATTGGTTTACGCCAACGCACACAAGCTGCATTTAACAAGTTGCGTTCCGTAAAATTATGGGCGCAGTCTAAAGCCATATCAGCCGATTGTACTAACGAGTCCACATTGTCCGAGGTGATGTAATCATGGACTACTTCCACTTGGATATCAGGATTGATAGCTTCCAGAGTTTCTTTAGCTTTGAATACCCTGGGTTTACCTACCCAATCATCAGTCATCAAAATCTGACGATTCATATCATCCAAGCGCAAATCACCACCCCGGACTAAGATTAGCCGCCCAACGCCCGCTACTGCTAAGTAAAGCGCCGCCGTACCGCCTAATCCCCCCACACCCGTAACCAGAACCGTCGCTGACTTCAGGCGTTTTTGAGCTAGTTCGCCAAAATTTGGGAGCATCATTTGGCGACTATAGCGTTCTAATTCGGTAGGCGTTAGGTTGATCACTTTTTACCTCCTAATCAGAAGTGATTTCTGTCAGAGTGACTACATTCTTCGGCTTATCGTTAAACACTTTGAACAGCTTTTGTTCATGGGGTGTTGATTCTAGAAATAAGTCATAAGCTTTTTGCAAAGCCAAAGAATATTGCTCAAGTCTTTCTTCTGGATTTAAATCAGGAGCAGCGTCATCAATTTGACTGATAAATTGAGCAAATTTTTTCAAAATATGCAGACGATTTACATTCACAAATTGTTGGTCGTAGGGCAGATTAAAAAACTGCAAAAATTCTTCTGCATCTACGAGTTTCTTGAAGTCATCAATAGTGCCAGTCATTTAGTATTCTCCAATTTTTTCAGATGTTGCTTAAGTTCATCTAGCTGACGATAAATTTCATAAGTTGCAGCGGCAACATCCATAAGTGTTTTGTAATCTGTCGGCAGACCCTCTGCTAAATCATGCAGATCCATCTTCATTTGACCTGCCTTACTATTGAGCTTTTTGATTTTGGTTTTCAGTTCCTCAATATTTGTTTCTTCCGCCTGCACCATCCATTACTCCTAATTTAAAAAACTTGCGATTTTTGAGTACCAAGCGACTGAAGTCGTGGCTACACAAACTAAGTCCCTCCGGGTTCAGGAGTTTGCAATCGACGGGAACCGCCCGCCGAAGGATGCCCGAAGGGCTGTAGACTGCAACTCCTTCACCGCCTACGCGGACAAGTAAAAGCAACCCGCTTAAGACGTTTGGTGAAGCTCTTTCGAGCCGAGGGTTTAGACTGTATAGCCGCGATTCTAATCGCCAGATTTAAAGCTTTCCAACCTCAGGAAACCTTTTAGCTAAATCAATTCCCTTTTGCACAAAGTTTTCACCTTCTTCTGCCAATTTTTCTAGCGAATCAAAACCAAAACGATGAGCATCACGTAAGGTTTTCATCGCTAGTAACAGACGACCAGAAAAGACTAATGCCCAGCCAAAACCTTCATGACTCAAATCAATCACAACCTGAGATATCAAACCAGTTTCCTGTTCAATACCTGCGGCTACAGCTCGGAAAAATGCCATAATCCGTGCTTGAGTGATGAGGTCAACTTCACCCTCAAGAGAGATTTCTCGTTTCTTTTGTTTAGTAACCACAAAAGGTTTGAGAATTAATTCATTCGACCAATTACGGTAAACTCCGTACGTATCTTGACCCCGAATTTGTTGGATCAATATCTTGAGAAAAGGAGAGTCCAATACTTCTGTATTGGGAGTTCCGTTAACACTATTATTTACACTCATACCACTAGTTAAATTTCAACTTAATCAGCAAAGTTTGGGGTTGTTTGTCTTAAAGCCTTCCGCAACCAAGGTGGAGGATTACCTTTAAGAGTTTTCACTAACTTATTGAGGACTTCACTAATTTCCTCTTCTTCTGACTTAGCTTTGACTGGGGTTACACCTTTCTTGATCAATCGCGCTGCTGCACTACCACCAATTGCCGTCACATAAACAATGGTGCAATCATTTAGCGCCTCAAGTTTAGGAGTGATTTTATCCTCATTTCCATCTTCTTTAAGGTCACCTTCAAACTTCAAAGTCTCTAGAAATTGATATCCCTCATCGGAGATTTCATAAACATCAATTTCCCTTGCCCATCCGAAGTGAGCATTAATATGAATCCGGTCACTTGTCGTAAAGGCAATTTTCATTGTGTTCTCCTGAATGTTGGGGGAGTGGGGAGTGGGGAGTGGAGAGTGGGGGGATCAGGAGGATAAGGAAGAAGAGGTTGATACTAGTGCAAACTCTTTCCCCCCTGCACCCTGCACCCTGCTCCCTGCCCCCCTGCCTCTTTTTCCCTACTCCCATAAATCTTTAACTCTCTCTTCTTCGGCTTCTAAGAATAAGTTGCCGATGCCAAACAAAACTTCCATCGTGCCGCGATAGCCTACTTTAGTGAAATGTCCATTACCCAAACGGTCATAAATGGGTATGCCCATGCGATAAAGAGGTATGTCTAGACGTTTGGCGATCGCATTGACATTAGAGTTACCAATTAGTAGGTCAGATCCGTCTGCAAGTTGTTCTAAGTCTTCTAAGTCACCGATAGTAACGCTTTTTACTGGGAGTTTTTCCAACAAAGGCGATCGCGTGGTTGTTACCGCAGCGTGAATTTGTGCGCCCATCGAATGCAGAAAGTTAACCATCGACCACAAAAAGTCCGGTTCCAACGCCAAAGAGACTCGCTTTGCACCAAAGTAAAAATGAGTATCTAACATGGCATCTTGCAACTGGCGGCGTTGACGACGGTATTTTTCCGGCACACTATTGCTGCTGAGAATCGCCAATGCTTGCAAAAACTCATCCACTGGTTCCAAACCAGTTAGTTCACTAAACACCTCGTAGGGGATATTAAACCGTTCCTCCAGGATTTTGGCGGCCCCCCGCATACTTTCACCCAAAGCAATGGTGAAGGCTGAACTACCGACCTCTCGTAGCTGTTTTAAAGTAGTGCCACCAGCTGTAATTGCGCTATAGCCATCCTCTAGATGACCATCCAAAGAGGCCCCCAAATCAGGAACAAAGATAGGTACTAAGCCAAAAGCCGTCACCATATCTTTAATTTCTTGGATATCGCCTGGTGTAAAAGCAGAACCAGCCAAAATAGTTACTTGCTCAGTTTTGACACCACCAGCCTTAGGGATTTCCTTGACAATACTTTCCACAGCCGCCGCAAAACCATCTTGCAGCGCCCCCTTAAAATCGGGAGTAGGAGCAAAAACAATCGGTAGGTGATTCAATTCCGGGTGGCGATCGCGGATATCCTTAAGAAAACGCTCAATATCATCTCCCCTAGTTTCCGTTAATCCCGTACTACAAAGACCAATAATTTCGGGATTAACCTTCTCAACTAAAGTGAGAATAGACTGTTCCACATTATCCTCACCACCCAAGATAGTAGTGACTTCAGTCATGGCTGTAGTGGCTAGGGGAATAGCTTCCCGAAAATGCCGTACAAGCACAACTTTGGCGAAGGCAGTACAACCTTGAGAACCGTGGAACAAAGGAATCATCCCCTTCAATCCCAGAAAAGCTAGGGATGCACCCAACGCCTGACTTTGCTTGAGAGGATTAACAGTAAGTGACTTAGTAGGAAGATTAACGATCGCCATATTAATACCTGTATAAGTAGGGAGTAGGGAGATGGGGAGATGAAAACAGAAGATTTTGATATTAGCCTCAATTCTTCCCCTTGTCCC
>NZ_CAWUDM010000085.1:0-26303 GCF_963920855.1 Nostoc sp. CCY0012
CCTTGTCTCCTTGTCCCCTTGTCTCCTTGTCTCCTTGTCTCCTTGTCCCCTTGTCCCCTTGTCCCCTTGTCCCCTTGTCCCCCCTACTTCTTCCCCATTCCCTAATTTTTCCGTAGTGCTGATGTGGCATTTTGAAGTTATTTATATAGATATCCTAACTAAGAACTTTGGTTTATGAAGGTTAACTTGCAGCCTACCTTGAATGATGCTAATTTGGACGCTCGCCAATCGAGTAGTCAACGTCAGTTGTCAATTGCGATTTCGGCGATCGCGGAGGTTCAAGACCGTAATGTACCGTTGAATTTATGTTTAATTCTTGACCATAGTGGTTCCATGAATGGGCGACCACTAGAAACTGTCAAGCAAGCAGCGAATAATTTAGTGGATAAACTCAAACCAGGCGATCGCTTGAGTGTTGTCGCCTTCGATCACCGTGCTAAGGTCTTGGTACCCAATCAAATGATTGCTGACCCCGAACAGATTAAAAGGCAAATTAACCGCCTAGCCTCTGATGGTGGTACAGCTATTGACGAAGGTTTGCGGTTGGGAATTGAGGAGTTAGCTAAGGGCAAAAAAGAAACTGTTTCCCAAGCTTTTCTGTTAACTGATGGCGAAAATGAACATGGTGATAACCAACGCTGTTTAAAGTTTGCTCAATTGGCCACTGGCTATAATTTGACTTTGAATACGTTGGGATTTGGTGACAAATGGAATCAGGATATTTTAGAAAAAATCGCTGATGCTGGTTTGGGTACTTTGTCTTATATTCAACGACCGGATCAGGCGGTGAATGAATTTAATCGCTTGTTCAACCGGATTCAAACGGTGGGATTGACCAATACTTATTTATTGTTGTCCCTGATGCCCAATATCCGGTTGGCGGAACTCAAACCCATTGCCCAAGTTTCTCCAGATACCATTGAGTTACCCATACAGCAAGAAGCAGATGGACGGTTTGCTGTGCGCTTGGGAGATTTAATGAAAGATGCAGAGCGGATAATTTTGGCTAATATTTATCTGGGACAGTTGCCCGAAGGTGAACAGGCGATCGCCAATATCCAAGTCCGCTACGATGACCCCGCGCAAAACCAGATGGGGCTATTTACAGCCAATATCCCAGTTTATGCTCATGTAACTGGGGTTTACCAACCGGAGATAGATCCCCGTGTGCAACAGTCTATTTTGGCTTTAGCCAAGTATCGACAAACTCAGTTAGCTGAGGCGAAATTGCAACAGGGCGATCGCATGGGTGCGGCGACGATGCTGCAAACTGCTGCGAAAACGGCCCTGCAAATGGGGGATACAGGTGCAGCGACAGTGTTACAAACTTCTGCCACCCAACTCCAATCTGGTGGAGAATTATCTGATAGCGATCGCAAGAAAACCAGAATTGTCTCTAAAACCGTGTTGCAAGATAACCCTCCCCAATGAAAGTTCAATTGCTCTGTGCGCTAAATGATACCAATGTTGATGCGGCTCAATTGAGTAATCAACGTCAACTAGCAATTTCGATTTCGGCGATGGCTGGTGAATGTGACCAGCATTTACCACTCAACTTATGTTTGATTCTGGATAAGAGTGGTTCTATGCATGGTAAACCCATGAACACTGTAATTCAGGCAGTAGAGCAATTACTAGATCGGCTACAGCCAGGCGATTTGATTTCGGTTGTAGCCTTTGCTGGTGCGGCTGAAGTCATTATCCCTAGCCAACCAGTTGAAGACCTCGAAGGTATTAAAGCCCAGCTCAAAAAAAAATTGAAGGCTGGTGGCGGTACATCCATTGCCGAGGGTTTACAATTGGGAATCACAGAATTGATGAAGGGGACAAAAGGTGCTGTGTCCCAAGCCTTTTTACTCACCGATGGTCATGGTGAAAGTAGTTTGCGGATTTGGAAGTTAGAAATTGGCTCAGATGACAATAAGCGTTGTCTGGAACTTGCCTCCAAGGCTGCTAAAATCAATCTGACTATCAATGCTCTTGGTTTTGGTAATGACTGGAACCAAAATCTGTTAGAGAAAATTGTTGATGCTGGTGGTGGTACTTTAGGCTATATTGAGCGTCCAGAACAAGCACTAGACCAGTTTCGCCATTTGTTGCAGCGCATTCAGTCTGTGAGGGTAACTAATGCCCATTTGCTGCTGTCTTTGGTTCCTCATGTCCGCCTAGCTGAACTTAAACCCATTGCCCAAGTCGCCCCAGATACCATCGAGTTAGTAGTACAGACAGAACCTCATGGTGGCTTTACTGTGCGCCTAGGAGATTTGATGCAGGATATGGAACGGGTGGTTTTGGCGAATATTTATCTAGGACAATTACCAGAAGGCCAACAGGTGATTGGACATGTGCAAATCCGCTATGATGACCCAGTGGCAAATCAGCAAGACTTGGTTTCTCCTATGGTGCCGATCTATGCAGATGTAGTACGGGCATATCAACCTGCGCCTAATCCCCTAGTGCAAAAATCGATTTTGGCATTAGCTAAATATCGCCAAACTCAGTTAGCCGAAGCGAAATTAAATCAAGGCGATCGCACTGGTGCGGCGACAATGTTACAAACGGCTGCTAACACCGCCTTACAGATTGGAGATCAAGGTGCAGCCACGGTGTTACAAAGTTCGGCTACTCGTCTACAAGCTGGTGAAGAACTTTCAGAAGCAGACCTCAAGAAAACGAGGATGGTATCCAAGACAGTTTTACAGGATTAATATTTTAAAGGGTGCATATGTTTGGGTCTACTATGAAAGCTTCACTCAGATAAAACTTAATTTGAGTATTACTAATCTGTAGACCCCTATTAATCAGCCTAACTATCAGCTAGTCTACAAATAACCATAATATGTGTTAAATATTTATTGCAGCTATAGTGAGCAATTTGTAATCCTGCTGTTGCTAATTCTTGTATAAGTTCAGGCATTTCATACTTATGATGTCGCCAGATAGTAATTTCTTCATCTTTAGAAAAATTCAGATTTTTATCAATTCCCGACTGGCTAAAATTGACAGTATAATTTCGATTAAATTTGATATTGGCAGTTATACTATCTGTTGTTAAATCATACTTTCTTACAAGTTCACAATCTTTATCGCTAATGCCAATTTTGTCTTTCATCCATGTATATATCTCTTCTACATGATACTTACATCCACCCCGGACTGTTCCATCCCAGTGAAAGTTGGAACCAATTTCGTTAGTGAATACAAGCAAATCATTTTGACTCATACTGTTTTTTAAGTTCTGTAATACGTTTATTCTGTCTTGATGATTACCAATGGTTACACCTAAATGCAAAAATATATTAGCTATATTTTTGGTGTTATTAGAACTGGATTTTTGCCAAACCTTTGTAGGAATAAAACTATTGTCTATATCAATGGTATAACTGTCAAATTCAACTGACGGAAACCATTTGGTAAAGTTTGCTTTTGATAAAGTCAGCAGTTCAGGACTGATATCTAAGGCGATATATTTATGGATTTTGCCTAGTTTATTAAGTCGAGAAACAAATTTTTTAACTGGATAGGAATTACCTGAACCTACATCTAAAATATTGATTTTATCGCAATCTTTATAACTGCTGTTAATATAATCAAAATTTTTATTTAATAAATCTATTTCGACGTTGGGTGTTTGATACCATTTAGGAACAATATATCTTTGATAAAAATTATTCCAGATTTTTGCCCCTCTACCTTTATAAGAATATTTTAAAGGAATTTCTCTTCTGATTTCTAATGCCTGAATTAACTCTAAAACTTCTTGTTGAGAAAAATTAGAATAAAACTCAGAACTTGGTTCTACTATCCGGCTTATAGGACTAGGAATATCTGAAGAAAATTGAGAATTGCTATAAAGTTTTTTGGGTATCATTCTTGGGTGTTGCCTGGTACTGAATTTGTAGCCGGGGAGAAAAAATTTGCATCTTCTTTTAGCTAGAAACAAGATAATTAAATCTTTTAAATCCCTAGTTTTATCAATGTGTAAAGATATATTAAGTTTAGAATGTGTTGTCGCACAATGCAACGGTAAGGCGCGGGCAGGGCCGTTTCATTCGCTGCTATTTGAGATTTGTCAAGAGGATAATCTCACGCAAAGGCAAGCCAGCGCGTTGGGGAGACAGCGCCGTGGGCGGGTTCCCCGACTTGTTAATCATGGGAGAACACACCCCATATAGAAATCGGTGCAGTTTGACTACACCGATGGCAAAATTTGATTCTAATTGCACCTGACATTTACCTCACGCCAATGCTGAAGCTTGGGGTTTGGCAAAAATCATGCGTCCGGCGGAGGTTTGTAAAGCACTAGTGACGACTACCCGCACTTCACCACCTACATAACTACGACCTTCTTCAACAACAACCATTGTGCCGTCATCAAGATAGCCTACTCCTTGACTTGGTTCTTTGCCTTCTTTGAGAATTTTTAGGTCAAGATTATCACCAGGCAAGTAAGTAGAACGCACAGCATTTACTAAGTCATTGACATTCAAAACAGGCACTTTTTGTACACTAGCGACTTTAGACAAGTTGTAGTCATTAGTTAACAGTGTCCCGTTGATTTCTTGGGCAAAGCGCACCAATTTGGCATCGACTGTGGCAATATCTTCGTAGTCAACAGGGTTAATCAAGATGCGATCAGGGTAATCTTTTTTAACGCGGGTGAGAATCTCTAATCCGCGCCTTCCCCGTACCCGCTTTTGGTCTTTGCTAGCATCGGCTACTTGTTGCAATTCCTGTAAGACAAATTGGGGGACGATGATTTGTCCTTCCAGAAATCCGGTTTCTAGTAAGGCTTCAATGCGACCATCAATAATGCAACTGGTGTCTAAAACTTTGGTGTTGGCAGGTTTTAGTGTACCTTCTACTACCATTGTTTCTACGGTGTTGGGATTAATGAATCGCAACAAACCCCGTCCGTGGGTATCTGCTAAATTCATTCCAGTCACGGCCAGTAAAATACTGCCAACAACTGCTACTAAGGGCTTAATAAAGCCAAAGTCTGCGGGGATGGGGAGCAAAAATAATGGGGCTAGCATTAAGTTAGCGAGTAGTAACCCAATGACTAAGCCAATGGCGCGAGTTAAGATCATCTCCAGGGGCATTTCTCGGACTTGTGCTTCTAAGCGCCGATATGACGTTTGGAAACTCAATCCGACTGCACCACCAATAATGGAAGCAAAGACGGCGACAACTAAGCGTAAAGCTTCTAAGTTTGTCACCCCATCTAGCGCGCCATCAGGTAGTAGTTCCATGCTGTAGAACCCTATTCCTGCTGCTGCCAGAATAAATGAGATAATAATAATTGCATCAAGCATGGTTGTGTTGTTTTCCTGCGATTGTGTGACCCAATAAAGTCAAGTATTTTTCATTTCGTCGGTAAAAGAGATTGATCAATATTGACTTACACTAGGGTTTTAAGCAGGGAATATCTGCAAATATTATAACCAAAGTGTTTTCTCTTAATATTTTTCATTATTTTGTTGTAAAACAATAAGAATCTCTAAAAAAATATTTATTTCCGCTGTTTGTAATTTTTAGTTGGGTTAATTAATTCTGGCTCATAATGAATCAAAAATTGAATTTTTTTGGCATACCAAGTTCTGCTTATATACATATTCCTTTTTGCAGAAGGCGGTGCTTTTATTGTGATTTTCCTGTGTCTGTGGTGGGCGATCGCCTGCGGGGTGAAACATCTGGTACTATCTCCCAATATATAGAGGTGCTATGCCAAGAAATTGCCCTGTCACCAAATTATGGTGAACCATTAAAGACAATTTTCTTTGGGGGGGGGACTCCTTCATTACTATCAATAGAACAATTACAACGGATATTAGCCACACTAGAGACACATTTGGGTATTGCTGGGGAAGTAGAAATTTCTATGGAAGTAGACCCAGGGACGTTTGATTTAGCACATATATTTGGCTACTGTAGCGTTGGTGTCAACCGGGTAAGTTTGGGTGTACAAGCATTTCAATCAGAATTGTTGCAAGTTGCTGGGCGATCGCACTCGGTTGTAGATATTCTTACATCTGTGGATTTAATTCACCAAGTCGAAATTCCCGAATTTAGCTTAGACTTGATTTCCGGGTTACCGCATCAGTCTTTGGATCAATGGCAGGATTCTTTGCACAAAGCAGTGGCACTAATGCCGACTCACATATCTATCTATGACCTTACCATAGAACCAGGTACGGCTTTCGGTCGTTACTACAAACCTGGTGATAAGCCATTACCAACGGATGAAACCACAGTCAAAATGTACGAAATGGCGCAACAAGTTTTGACTGGCGCAGGTTATGAACATTATGAAATTTCTAATTATGCCCTTCCTGGACACCAATGTCGGCATAATCGGGTGTATTGGGAAAACCGCCCTTATTATGGTTTCGGTATGGGTGCGGCGAGTTATGTAGAGGGTAAGCGCTTTACTCGTCCGCGTAAGACTCAGGAATATTACCAGTGGGTGAAAGCAGGGGGTGTGATTGATTGTGAGGTGACTCCACCAGAGGAAGTATTGTTGGAAACTTTGATGTTGGGGTTGCGTTTGGCTGAGGGTGTGAGTTTAGCTGATTTATCAGAGAAGTTTGGGGAAGGGAAGTTAGAGGATATTTATAGGTGTTTGCAGCCTTATTTAGATAAAGGTTGGGTAGAAGTTATGGGAGGAAGGTTGCGGTTGTCTGATCCCCAAGGCTTTTTGTTTTCTAATGTGGTATTGGCGGATTTATTTGAAAAGTTATAACAGTAGCCACAAGTGTGAGGACATCTCTCTGTTGTCCTACCCTACGGGATGCTATGGCTTTACGCCACGCTCCGCGAACGCAAACGGGTACTCTACGAGAAGCCGCCTTCGGCGTCTACGCCAGTCCCTCTTTGTTGGAACAACAAGACCGGGCTGGCTCACCTGTTCCCCCTACCCTACGGAATGCTCGGCAAACACCTGTTGCCACATCATAATAAATCTTGTAGCGATCGCATAAATCTTTGGAGTTGACGACTTTCCATTTCCAACACCCGACGAGCAAAATCGTGATCAAGATCCAAAAATTCATCAAAGGTATCAACGGGAACTGCCAAAATCCGCGTGATGTGATTGTCAGCAATGATGGTGTTTTGAGAGTCACTATGGGCTAAGACTTCTAACTCATCTAAAGTTTGCCCTGAATGAAGTTTCTCTACTTGCACTTCCTCGTTTTGTAAATAAAAGTGAATTTTGGCATCTCCTTCAATTAATAGCAACAGTTCTCGGCAAGTGTCGCCTGCTTCTGTAATCACTTCGTTGGTGGAGTAGGTTCGGACTTCAGCGCGATGAGCGAGAGCAATTAAGGTTTCGCTGTGCATTCGGTGAAAGAAATCACTGTTGAATAGATGCACCACTTTTTCTAACAGAGGAAATTTGGTCAGAGGTGGATGCTGCTTAGACAGGGATAGAAGAATTTTGGCAGTTTCTTGAAATAAAGGTGAGTTCTGGACATGGGAAACATCACGAGCGATCGCTTGACTTTGCTCCAGGTCAAGTTGAGCAATGATGTAAAGGCAAGCTGTTTGCGTTAGGGGATTTGGATCGTCAAGCAGGGGTTCCAAACACCTCAAGATGGCTTCGGGAGAATCATCTAGTGAACAAGTACTGAATTGTCCTTCTAGTGGAGTTAAATTTTGTAAGACTTCTGGATGCAGGCGATCGCGCCAGTTCTCATGTTCCAATAGCTCTGCCAAAACCGTTGGTGCTAACTTTCCTAAAGATTGAGTAAGAGCGATCGCCACTGGATCAGCTTGTAGTGTTTCTAGTGTTTCTAAAATAGTTCGCACCATCAATTCTTTCTTGTGATGAATGCTGTCTTGCAATAGCATCAAAACCGCTTTGTGTTGGCGTATTATTGGTTGATGAAGTGCGCGATAACAAGAAATTAAAGTCGGTAATTGGGTTAGCAAAAACTCCGCTCTTCTGAGATTCCCAGTTTCAGGAGAAATGCCGCTCAAAATCCAGGTTTCTTCTTGAGCATTGATGGAATATTGGCGACGCAAAGCACGAATTTCGGCTGCATTTTCTCCCATCAAGTTATTTAAAGCACTACTTCCTAAAGTATCAATTTGTTTTTTCTGTAATAAGATCAGCCGCTCTAGTGATTTGCGGTAGCCACTCAAGCGAATTTGATTCTCCAAACTGCGTTGGCGAGCAGGATTGAGTAGTTCTGGATCTTCAATGCCCAACTCTTCTAAAACTTCTCGGTGTTCATCATCGGTAATGCTTAATTCCTGGCGTAATTGCTGCAAAACTTCTAAGCTACTAGAGTAGTTAACATATCCTTCCTCCAATACTTCTCGAACAACTCCTTTATACGCTTCATGCCGTTTTTTCTTAGTAAAACCTGGCAAAACTCGTGCCAAAACGTAGACTTCATGGGTGTTTAAATCATTTAAGGAACGTCCTTCTAAAAACTGGGAAACATTAAACTGCAATTTCTCTAACTGCTTGCGGAAACGATTGGCTAAATTCTCTCTCGAATACAGGTCAGGACTACGCCGCCATGTTTTATAAAGCCAAAGCGTACTGAGCAATACCAGACCTAAATCATAAATATATTGCACCCAAAGCGGTAGCAGTTGAACTAAAGGACGACCCGCAAAAATAAAGAAAAAATTAAAAATTCCAAATGTACAAAGTGTAAATATTCGATGTCGAATAATTTCTGAACTTAGTTTCAAATCGTGTTTGCGGCTATAAGCTTTTGCCCTTTGTTCTATCCAACGACCCAATTGATAGCCGATGGCAGTAGTAATACCCAGCGTTAAAGGCACAGCAATCAGCTTCGGAATATTAATTGTTTGTCCAAATAGATAAAATCCGGGACTCAATAAAGATGCCAGTTGTTCGGGTTGTCTTGCCCATGCGCCGGAGAAGTAATAGTTCCAATTGCCTGCATATAGATAGTAGTAAACAAAATAGCCAATTACTAACCCGACATAGCCGTATCGCAATAATGATTCTTCAGGTTTATTTAAACCATCCCAGTAGGCGCGTTCAGAGTCGATATCAATACACGGATTTTGACAGGCTACACAGGCGCTTTGCTCTTTGCCATCGGGTAAAACTATGCGGCACATGGACTGAGTAATGAGCTGATCGCTGGTATGAGCTTTACTGCTCAATAAACCTCTTGGTTCACTATAAATGCTCTGTACCGGAGCCATAGGACAGAAGTAATTACACCAGGATTTACCACCGTAGAGATAGCCAACGGTGATAGCAGCTGCGATCGTGAATAGTAACCAAAAGGCCAGAACTAGGCGATCGGCATTAAAAAACAAAATCCGTCCACATAATCCCACAAACAGCCAACCAAACTGAATGTAGGGATAATTTTTCCCCAACCAAGAATCTGGCTTTACTTTTGCTAGTTCGTAGCGGATTTTACCTGTCTTGGCATTTTCCCGTTTGAGTTGCCGTTGCCTACCTAATGCGCGAGGAATTTGAGACAAAAAGGATAAGGGGCAAATGCGTCGCCATACTTCATGTCCAAACACCAATAGAATGAAGATGGCCGCAGGGACGATCGCCCCCCAAAACAAGGTAGTAGCTAAAGGATAGGGTTGTTCAACTAAGCATTGACCTTGTACTGCAATACACTCATCTGGCAGACGTAAAGGACTCCAAGGATGATTAGGCGTTGTCAGTGTTGGAGTCCAAGGATCGTAGAACAACGATGCAATGACTAGAAGCCAGGCGATCGTCAGAATCCAACGTATCCAGTGCATTCGCCGCTCAGATATTTGTGTAAATGCCAACATAAGGGACTTCCAATTTAAAAAATATACTATCACTTTGATGGCAAGGGGGCAGGGGGCAAGACAACAACGGACGGGCAAGATACCCATCCGACAAAACTAGTAAAATCATCCTGTAATCTTTGATTTAGTGTAGGTGGATTAGCCTACATCATCATGAGCAAACCTGTTAAAGAGAAAATCTAGAGCATAGTTACGCAGTTTGTAATATTGTGGATCTTCCATGATGCGGGCGCGATCGCGTGGGCGAGAAAATGGTATTTCCATGACTTCACCGATTTTGGCGTGGGGGCCGTTGGTCATCATCACCAATTTATCGGCTAAAAATAGCGCCTCATCGATGTCGTGGGTAATCATCAATACAGTGCAGCGATTATCATTCCAAATTTTTAACAATTCTTCTTGTAATTCTTCTTTGGTAATTGCATCCAGCGCCCCAAAAGGTTCATCTAAAATTAGCACCTTGGGACGAATTGCCAAAGCACGGGCAATGGAAACCCGTTGTCTCATACCGCCGGACATTTGCAGGGGTTTTTTCTCCATAGCGTCAGCTAGTCCCACCATTGTCAAATTTTCCCGGACAATTGCCCTTTTCTCTGCTTCTGGCTTGTTGGGATAAACGGCGTTCACAGCTAGGTAAATATTTTCAAATGCAGTCCGCCACGGAAGTAGGGCATAGTTTTGAAACACCACCATTCTATCTGGCCCTGGTTTGGTGATGGGCTGACCTTCCAGTAAAACTTGCCCAGAGGTAGGAAAGTTAAAACCCGATACCATATTTAACAGTGTCGATTTACCACATCCAGAGTGACCGATAACGCAGAGAAATTCACCCTCTTCTACATTTAAATTAACGCCATCAAGGACGGTGAAAGGGCCTTTCTTGGTGGGATAGACTTTGCTAACGTCTTTAATTTCTAAAAAAGGTCTGCTGTGAATTGCACTTGCTGATGCTCTGTGCTGTCTATTGCTGGTGGTTTCGGTAGAACTCAATCTGCGGTTTTGCATGGTGGTGACAGTATTATTTAAGTTTGTGGAGAATGGGGAGTGGGGAAAGGAAATTTTTGCTCTCTCCTACAAGGCGAAAGGCTTTAATTCTTACTCCCATTCCCTTGCAGGGAATGGGTTGGGGGTTAGGTCTGGATGCGACTGCAAAGCACTATATTTTTCACAGATGTACAAGTGTTTAATTTTTCTCTGCTTAATTCATGCAACTCTTCTTGTCGGTCGGTCTAAGATGACTTCCGCAATGGAGAAATCACGTTTAATCTGCAAACTGTTGAGATAGGCTATGGGGTCGTCGCCGTTAAAAGGAGTGCCATCAAAAAGCTGGATGGGTTGGCGAGTATAGCTAATATCCAGACCTAATTCCCTGGCGGCGGTACTAAAGACCCGTACACCGCAGACCCTTTCTACAACTTCTACCCAGTTTCTGGGGAAAGGCGTGTCACCCCAACGCGCCAACTGACTCATAATCCAGATTTGTTCGGTACGGCTGGGGCGGTTGATGGCTGACTGGGCGAAAAACTGGTGGTGGGCGTAGTCCCGTAATGGATGATCTAAATCACAGACAAGGTTATTGGGGTCTTGCAGTTGGATGTACTCCAAATCAGTGCTGACGTAATCCCTACCTGACACCATTGTTCTGACTTCTTCGGCATTTTCCGGCTGAGAACAGTATTCGCAAGCTTCCAGCAAAGCTTTAGTCAAGGCAATATGGCTGTTAGGATACTTTTCTGCCCATTCTTCCCGCACACCGAGAACTTTACCGGGATGTCCTAACCAAACTTCCAAGTCGGTAGCGATAGTAAAGCCTACACCTTCAACGGCGGCGCGGTAGTTCCAAGGTTCACCCACGCAATAACCGTCAATACTTTTGTTTTGCAAATCTGCTACCATCTGGGCTGGGGGAATTGTCCTCATGTCCACATCTAAATCGGGGTCAATACCACCAGCCGCTAACCAGTAACGCAGCAGCAAGTTGTGCATGGATGCGGGATGGACTACTCCCATTATGTGGCGTTGTTCGCGGGTACGCAGGAGGTAATTTTTAAAGTCTGATAAGGTGCGGACACCTTGATCATAAAAGCGTTTTGCCAAGGTGATGGCGTTACCGTTGCGGGTCATGGTGAGGGCGGTGACCACAGGTAGGGGTTGGTTGTCATATCCTCCCAGTGTTAACCACATGGGCATCCCTGAAGGCATTTGGGCGGCATCTAAATAACCGCCTTTGATGCCATCGACGATACCGCGCCAGCTAGTTTCCCGCACGAGATTGACTTCATCTAAACCATACTTGATGAAGAAACCTTTTTCTTTAGCAACGGCTAAGGGGGCGCAAGCTGTCAAGGGTAAGAAGCCAATTTCTAAGTTAACTTTTTCTAACCCATGACGAGAAACATCTGCGGTTTTGCGGGCGCGAATTTTCTTCACTCGTTTTTGTTGGTTGAGGAAGTAAATCATCTCACTCCGCAAGCTGTAGTAGCTGGGGTGTTCTACTACTTCCATGCGTTTGCGGGGTCTGGGGATATCAACTTCGAGAATGTCACCAATTTTTGATTCGGGGCCATTGGTGAGCATGACAATTCTGTCAGATAACAGCACTGCTTCATCTACGTCATGAGTCACCATGACGGCGGTAACTTCATTTTCTTCGCAGATTTGCATTAACTGTTCTTGTAAGTTACCCCGTGTGAGGGCATCGAGTGCGCCGAAGGGTTCATCTAATAGTAGTAGTTTAGGACGAATTGCCAGAGCGCGGGCGATCGCTACTCGTTGTTTTTGTCCACCCGATAGCATACCGGGTTGTTTATCTGCATGGGGACGCAACCCCACCATATCTATATGTTTTTCGACAATTGCCTTCCGTTCAGCTGCGGGCATTCCCCGCATGACTGAATCCACAGCTAGAGTAATATTTTCTCGTACCGTCCGCCAAGGCAACAAGGAATAATTTTGGAATACCACCATCCTGTCTGGCCCTGGCTTGGTGATTTTTTGTCCTTCCAAAGTCACAATACCTTCACTTGGTAAATCTAAACCCGCAATCATATTTAATAAAGTGGATTTACCGCAACCAGAGTGACCAATCAGAGAAACAAATTCACCTTTTTTAATTTGCAGATCAATTCCTTTCAGGGCGATATATTGCCCACCACCGGTGAGATTAAATACTTTGTCAATTTGGTCAACAGCAACGAATACAGACATAATCAATTCCAAATTCAAAATTAAGTTTTGGGCGTTGGGCAATTTAATTTTGGATTGGGTTTTATCAAATCCAAAATCTGAAATCTCAAATTACCAGTCTCTACTTCTGTTCTGTTGGTAAAATCAGGTTTTGAATCCAAACCATCAATTTGTCTAGTATCAAACCCACACCACCGATGTAGACTAGTGCCAAGATAATTTCGCTGATGTAGTTGTTTTGGTAAGCATCCCAGATAAAGAAACCAATACCGACAATGCCTGACATCACGATTTCTGCGGCGATAATCGCCAACCAAGCTAAACCGATGGCAATTCTCAAACCTGTAAAAATATAGGGTAAGGCAGCAGGAATAAGGATATTCAAGAAGTAGTCTTTCTTAGAAAGTTGGAGAACTTTGGCGACGTTGTTATAGTCTTGGGGAATTTCTTTGACACCTACAGCCGTGTTAATTAAAATCGGCCAAATTGCGGTGATAAAGATGACAAACAGGGCGGCGGGTTCGTTTTGTCTTAAAGCTGCTAAGGAGATGGGAACCCAAGCTAAGGGGGGTACGGTTCGCAATAATTGAAATAGAGGATCTAAAGCTTTAGACATAGTTTTATTCACACCGATGACAATGCCTAAACCAATACCAACCACCGCAGCCAAAGAGTAACCAATAGCTACCCGTTGCAGACTAGCCCAAATTTGCCAAAATAATCCTTTATCAATGCCGCCTTTGTCATAAAAGGGATATAAAATCAAAATCCAAGTATCTTGTACAACCTTAATAGGCCCTGGTAATGTCGCGCCAGGAGTCCAAGAAAACAGTTGCCAGATAGCTAGAAAAATGGCGATCGCAATAATCGGTGGGATCAGTTCGGGAAATTGTTTTTGCAATCGAGAGATAAAACTGTTATCTAATTTAGGGGGTGCTGTCCTGCGTTGAGCGACTGTCATAAACTTGGTTTTCCTAATAACTTGTACAGACGTTGTATGTAACTTCTCTAAACACTAACTTTCTTAATTTGCAGACTTTTGAGATAGGCTTCTGGGTTTTCTGGATCAAATTTTACGCCATCAAAAAATTCTTCTACACCACGAGATGTGTTTGTAGGAATATCAGCCGCCGCAATTCCTGCTTCTTTTGCAGCTTCTTTCCAAATATCTTCGCGGTTAACTTTATCGATTAATGCTTTAGCTTTAGCAGCATTATTCGTAATGTAATCTTTGGGCAAGAATCCCCAGCGCACGCTTTCGGTGATGAACCACAAATCATGGCTTTTGTAAGGATAAGAAACGCTACCTTTTTCATCTTTCCAATACAAAGCTGCCATTGACTTATCATCAATTTGGCGACCTTCTCCCATGTCATATTTACCCATGAATGGGTCAATTAAAACATCAACTGGCACATTAAAATAAGCTCTTTGTGCCAAAATGTTAGCCATTTCTGTACGGTTATCAAAGTTATCGCACCATTGTTGCGCTTCCATAATGCCTTTTAACAGTGCTTTGGTAGCTTTGGGATGTTGGTCAACCCAATCAGCTTTCATGGCCAAATATTCTTCGGGGTGATTCTTCCAAATTTCTGCTGTTAATGCAGCCATGAAGCCAACTTTGTCTTTAACGATGCGGAAAGGCCAAGGATCACCAGTGCTAAAAGCATCCATCGTCCCTGTTTTCATGTTGGCGACGGTTTGCGCTGATGGGACTGTAAGCAATTTCACGTCTGCATCGGGGTCAATACCACCGGCTGCTAACCAGTAGCGAATCCAGAAATCTTGGTTAACGGCGGGGAATGTTTGGGCGGCTGTGAAGGGCGTGGGTGAGGCTTTAAGTTTGGAGAATAAAGACTTTGCGCCGGCTAATTTTAAGCCTATACCGCTACCTTGGTGTTTGTTGGCGATCGCAATTCCATTGCCATGTGTAATTAATTGACACAACACATACATAGGAATCTTGACATTACCTTTAGTAATTAAACCTTCAGTAATTAAATGTGGCATAGGCATTTGCCATTGACCGCCATCAATTCCACCACCAGCCGAACCAATTTCTACGTTATCTCTAGCAGAACCCCAAGAAGCTTGTTTAGAAAGCTCTACATCGGTCAGTCCATACTTAGCAAAAAAGCCTTTTTCCTTCGCAATAATTAAAGGTGCAGCTTCCACAATGGGAATATATCCCAACTTAACTGCGGTGACTTCTGGTGCTTGCGCTGCGTTGACATTAGCCACTGGTTGAGCAGTTGTTGCAGATGGTGTCACTCCTGTTTCCGGTGGATTTCCCAAGCAACCTTTGAGCAACACAGTACTTGCCGATGCCCCTGCTGTGAAGATAAATTTCCGACGAGAAAATTGGTTGAAAAACTCTGTCATAACAACCCCTTAAGTTAAATTGAATTTTTTGAAAGCATGATAAACGCAAGTACAACAGATGTTTCTTGCGCTACCTACAAACTTTTTCACTATACTGAGTCAGCCAATTACCACTATTTCTGCAAAAAAATAGCTGGGATGACTACTGAGGAAATGAAAATATTTTAATTAATTGGATTTACTTGAGCTTCCATTGGGTTCACTCGCTGTATTGAAATTTAGTTTACACGCTTTATTCTCAGATTGGTTAACTTTGAATAAATAATTGTTAAATAAATGTTAAATAGATTATATAAGTAAAATTATATATTTAGAACCAAAAGCAGATATATTGATGAGATATATAAATGATTACTAATGGTAAGCATTTATGGAAAACATAGTTTGCCTAATCAATACATATAGTAGAGAAGAATATATATCTGTAAAAGTCTGAGGAAAATTATTTTTTGCAATTATATTGATGTGATTTTCTCGCCGACCTACTTAGACTGCTATATTGAAAGGCGATTGCGCGGAGCGCAGCGCCAGAGGCGATCGCCTGCAACCTGCAAATACGCTGATTGCCCCATATCTAATATCTTTAACACCAGGATTGTTCACCCGGAGGATTGTGCAGTAACTCGCGGATATTGGCTTCAATCACCCGGTACCCTACATTGCCATTGAGTTTCTGCCGTCCTTCATTAAAAATTAGGGTGGGGCTGACTGTAACTGTATGCTCTTTTACTAATTCAAAATCTTTGGATAGTTGCGCGTATGCTTCACCACTATGTATCTGAGTTTCGATAGCGGCAATTGGCAGTTTTAATTCCTCGGAAATTTCAAATTGTACCTTACGGTCAGAAACGTTTGCTAGTTGGGTGAAAAACGCTTCTCGAAATGCCCAGGTTGCTTTTTCTAAAGTATCTCGCTCTACCAAACCCTTTGTTGCTACTAATTGAATAGCATGGAGAAACAAATGACAAGATGTGGATGAAGGTGGTGTTACTTTCGTCCAAACATCAGGATGAACGTTGATGTGATCAAACTTTTTCGCAACTTCCTGAATATGATCAGCGTATCCTTGTAATCCTCCCCGATCTTGCCATCTATTTTCTAGCTTTTCCCTAGCAGTACCAAAAACAGGGACAAAGTGGGGTTCAATGGTAATCTTGTCCTGAAAGGTTGCTTTCAACTCATCCAGACGAATTTGAGCAATATAAGCCCAAATGCAAAGCACATCAGAAAAATACAAAATACGAATAGGTTCCATATTATTTAAGCTGATTTTTTAACGCAAAGGTACGCAAAGTTTGGCGCAGAGTTACGCAGAGTTTTTCTGTCCCCAAATCGTTAAGTGCATCTTCATATGAATTTGGTAATACACCTACTACTAAAAACCCAAATCGGCTTTGGCTAATTCCGCAGCAGCGAATACTTCTGCATCGGGTTTTTCCTCCCAAGCAGGATCACCGATTTCGGCATAGAAAGTTGTATCATAAGGTCGCGTTTTGACGACAACCGGCATGGGTACAGCATGACCTAAAATTAAGGCTTGTTGTTTAGAGTCTAATTTTGATAACACTGACCGTAAACCACCAGCACCAGATACACCCGTAAAAATGGCATCAATATCTTTTTCGTCATTCAGCAAAGCGGTGATGCGGGTACCAATCTGGGACATAACTTCATTATCGATCCCCGATGGACGTTGGTCTACCACTAACAAAGTTACGAAATATTTGCGTAATTCACGGGCGATGGTACCAAAAATTGTACTTTGGACGATCGCCGGGTCAAGAAAACGGTGCGCCTCTTCAATGGTAATCATTAATGGCATCGGGCGATCGCAGGGATTTTTGCTTTGAAGAAATTTATCGGCTTTCTGTACATAATGTTCGTGAATACGTCTGGTGATCATGTTTGTCACCAACATATAAGAAAGCATATTTGATTGGGAACCAAATTCGATAACTACATTCTTCCCTGCTTCCAAAGCCTGGACAATGTTACCAATATAATTTTGCGGACACACACCCCGCATATATTTCAACGTATCCAAGCGCAAAAGTTTCCGCTGTAATGAGGTAATGGAACCTGGATGTCCTGGTTTCTCTTCGCAAAAAAGTTTGATGTCCTCACTTGTCATATTAAACAATTGCGGAATCCAAGATTTACCAAATTCATTACACAAGATACTGGCATTATCTAAAGCTGCTTCCGATAGTCCTAATTCTCGACTACATAACTTAATGTCTTCAACTTGGATTTGCTCATAACTCAAATACAGTTCTTGAGCATCACGTACACCCCGACGTTTTGTTGATGCGGGATCAAGGGTGTATACTTCTACTTTACCAGGAAATAGTTGCTTTAAACCTTTGACGGTATTAACATTTTTACCTTCAGCAACTGCTTCCCAGCCATACTCGGAATGCATATCAAAGATTAAATTTACCGCCGCATTTTTGCGAATTACCCCAGCTAAAAGTAAGCGTGTGAGAAAGGATTTACCAGTACCAGATTTACCAAAGACACCATTACTCCGTTCCACAAAGCGGTTTAAATCGATACAAATAGGCACATCCATATCCAAGGGTTTACCGATGGAAAAATTGCGCCTTTGGGGATCATCTTCCCAACCAAATACCCGGCGAAAATCGTCTACATTAGCGTCGTAAACTTGGCTAAAGTGGCTGGGAATAGTTTTGACTGGTAGCAATTCCATCGTGGTGCTGGTTTGGGGTTGGAATGATGCTAAACCAGTTGTGGATGGTACGAAAGAATCAGCAGATTTGCCATTACGGTAAGACAAAGATTCATCAGATTCGGGAGTGAACATCAACATCGGTGCGAGGTTGATAGTTCCATAAGTACCACTACCAGCTAAAACTTCTCGTAAAAAAGTATCTTCCCAATTGGGGGGATTAGCAATAATCCGCGCGTTTGCAGTTCCCAAAGCTACATCTGTCAGCATACAGAAAAAGCGCGATCGCAGCCCTTGCACAACTAAAAATTTACCCACCCGCATATCTTCAACAGAAATATCCGGGTGTAACCTAACCTCTAGTCCCCCAGTCAGAGAACCTTGGATGACCGAACCTAATGGGTGTACCAAATTCATTTGATCAGTGACATGATTGTGAACGCGCTATCTTACGTTGAATTTTAGTTGCAGAGTGCAAAATTTGCGAAGTTCCCCATCCCCCCTTTGGAGAAGTCAAAAAACTGGATTCCCCCATCCCCTCGTCATTTAATCAATTTGAATAGAAGTCGGTGCGCTTCCCATTGGCGATACGTCGATTAATGGTTTACGGAATTGAGCATACAGGCGATCGCGCCAAGCAAAGAATGGCTCATAATTAGGATTATCGGCTAAACCTGGTACTCCTTTACCTCGAATACTTGCGGGTAAATCTAGATAAGCCCCTTCAGGGAATTTCAGCAAAATTGATAAACCTGCTACTGCTAAGTCAGCTAAAGTCGGCTCATCTCCTGTTAAATAAGGACTATCCGCCAACAATAGTGTTAAGGCTTCTAAGTCTTGTTTCAAGTCCGCGATCGCTGATTTAATCACATCTGGACTATAACCTACTCCCAAACCCAAAATAGTTAACACATCCCTGGGTACTCCTCCCACTAGACTTTTAAATATATCAGGCGTGGAGGTGGGCAATAACGACTTGCGGAAATTTTGGTCTTGACTAATTGCAGAAAATAACGCTGTTCTACCTTTTTTACCTATTGACTCATCTGCCCATTCTTCCATTAATAAGCATAAACCCCTTTGTTTGGGATCTTTTGGTATTAGTGGGCGTTCAGGATACTCTAAGTCTAAATACTTAGCGATTTCTGTTGAGTCAGTAATATATTTACTACCGTCTTTTAAAACTGGCACTTGTCTCTGTCCAGTTAAACGGAATAAATCTACCTGCCCAATCCCAGGTGTAACCTCTATTTTTCGATAAATTAGTCCTTTATAATCCAGGATTAACCTGACTTTTTCTGAGTAGTGAGATAGTTCCCATTGGTATAATTCCAGCATATATTATTCCTGGTAACTGACTAATTGGACAACGCTCTCATTGTATCTTTAGTTCAAGTAATTTTCCTGAGCAATTTAATAATATATCTCCAAAGTTATAAATACATAAGTTAGTTTTTTGACAACTCAGAAATTTATGCAAAAATTTTATTTTCTCATTGATTAAAATATTAAATATTTACTCAAATAATTGTTTAGTCATGATCATCTGCGGACACCAGAACACATAAAAATACCTCTGCACCTGTTCCTTATTTTTCAGTCAGGGGAGTTGATCCCTTTTTGAAAATGACTCGCGGCTCATGGTTCCGGGAAAAGTATCTTATTTTACATAGTGCAGATATATTCTATTGTGGGTGATGAAAAAAGCATATCTAGAAAATTACTTTGTTGGTAAAATTTGTTTCTTTCTTGACACTAGTTTTTCTAGTATTTAGTACTCTAAAATTTTTGGTTCCCACTCTTTGAATGCAATACGCCAAAAAAGTTCTGGAGTAAATTACCGCAAATTAGAGTATATTGATATTCAGGCTACCAAGCACATAAATATTACCAGTACATGGTTAATTTAACCAAAAATATTAGTGCCTAGTTGAGATATTGTGCTGATCAAAGTGTTATAAATCTTTATGTAACCTGTTCAAAATACAAGAAAAACAAAATTTATGAAGGCAGATTACAGCAAATTGTTGACAAAATTGGCTGGCACAGTAGGAATAGTTGGCGTTAGCATTCTGACTACTTTACCATCTGGGGCAAATGAGGCAATCAATACTTTACTAGCGCAAGCAGACACTGGGGTACTTAATCCTAGACCTAGTATTTTCAATGAGCCTCCCTATAATCGTGGGACAACAACACCTAGTCAAACCGCACCGACTACCCCTACTACCCCTACTACTCCAGGGGTAACACCAACACCAACACCGACTACTCCTACTCAACCGGAAGCAGGAACTACTGAAACTCAAGATAAAACCTTGTTGGCTTTGGCCGAGTCCAACGCTTCTTTTACAACTTTAACGAAGGCTTTAAAAGCTGCGGGATTGTCAGAAGCATTACAAGGCCAAGATAACTTAACGGTTTTTGCACCAACTGATGCTGCTTTTGCCAAACTACCACAAGATGCTGTAAACGATTTGTTGCAGCCTGAAAATAGAGAAATTTTGGTGAAGCTATTAACTTACCATGTTGTTAGTGGCACAGTTTTATCGGGTGATTTAAAATCTGGCGAAGTAAAAAGCGTTGAAGGTGGCGCTATCACAGTCAAAGTTGATGCTGCAAATGGTGTGATGGTAAATGATGCCAATGTAGTTCAAGCAGATATTAAAGGTAGCAATGGTGTTATCCATGCTATTGACCAAGTGATTTTACCTCCTGACTTGTAAATTCTCGGCAAAAATATCTTTAACAAACTGAAAATTAAGATATTCATAGGCTAAAATGCCGCTCAGACTATGATTTGGGCGGTTTTTTTAAGGATTTCCAAAAAATAAATTATCCAATTTACTTAGATTACTTAGACGAAATTTTTCTTTCTTTCCCCAACTCCCAAAATCATAAAACAGGAGCTAAAACATCTACTACAAGAGGGGTCATTATGCGAAAGAAACGCAGATGAGCTTAACATAACTTTTTATAACAGTTTTGCTAGCTGACTCCCCGTTAGTAAGAATATGTGCCACAATCGTAGTTGAGAATTAATTCGGCGACAGCGTTTGTTTTTAGTATTGACAGGCTATTTCCTTGTGGTATTTACAGACTTCTCTCCGAAATCTAAGTCTCTACACTCTTGTGATTTTGGAGCTATTCTATGTCAATTTATGTAGGCAACCTCTCTTATGAAGTTACCCAAGACGCTTTAACTTCGGTTTTTGCGGAATACGGTTCTGTAAGAAGAGTTCAAATACCTACTGACCGTGAAACAGGTCGTGTTCGCGGTTTTGCTTTTGTAGAAATGGGTACAGAAACTGAAGAAACAGCCGCTATTGATGCACTTGATGGTGCTGAATGGATGGGACGTGACCTGAAAGTAAATAAGGCTAAACCCAGAGAAGATAGAGGTTCCTTTGGTGGTGGTAACCGTGGTGGCGGTGGTAATTTCCGCAGTCGCTATTAAGCCAATAAGATTTATATAAGAGATAATCAGTGCTGTTTTAGCACATGAGTCTGATTTTATAAATTTAGGAAAGGCTCAAGCATTAATGCTTGAGCTTTCTTTGTATAAAGAATCCTTTAAAACACAATACTCTTTTGTAGAAACATGGTATTTCTACATATCTGTCATCTCGTTTGTCACGAAGGATGTTGAAAAGTTAGAGGATACCCCAAAAGTGGAGGAACCCTTGACCAGAGAATACTTCGAGTAATATAGCAGACAAAAATCCAATCATCGCAAAACGACCGTTCCAGTTTTCACTTTGAGGAGTGAATCCGAAACGTAGAGCATTAGGGTCTTCCGAAACTGAAGATGTCGTTTTCTTGATATCTGACATAATTAGTACTCTTAGTTTTTACGTGCCAAAATTGTTTGGTATGTAAATTAATGTAACAGATATTTACGGAAATGCAACATTATCTGAGGTAATTTCTGTATTTTCCTCCCTGCGCGTATATCGATGTTTCACGCCAATGGGAAAATATTCTGCATCACCCATTGGGGCTAATGAAACTTGTGGCGTTTGATATTCTGGGGGAACGTAGTTAGCAAACTCGCTGTTGAGACGCAACAGTTGTGAGAGAATAGAAGATGCGATCGCTTGCTGTTTTGCTTCATTAGGTTCTATGCCTGGTGATAACTCCACAACCACAGATAAAAAGCGGTTCTTGTCAATATCTTCTTGAACTTGTAGAACAAATTTCCCAGTCACCCAGGCGGTAATTCCTGGTTGTTCTAATCCCACCGTCACGTTTTCGGGATAGATATTGGCGCCAAAGTAGGAAACTGTAAAATTAGAGCGTCCGAAGACGTAAACGAAAGGTAATGGATGTATACCTCGAATATCTCCAGTAATTTCTTGATTTAATTGGCTGATAGCATCAAATCCCCACTCTGCCAAGAACTCAAGCATGGCATCATAACTAATGATTCCGCCAGTATCCATGATGTTGTAGCGCACCAAGGGAATACCATTATTTCCCGAAAACAGCAACGCGCCATCTTGCACTTCAAAAAAGCGACTCATGGGGTCATATTGTACCAATGTCGGTAAACGAGATTCGCCAAATAAAGCTTTAGCTGCATCTGGATGTGTTGCAAAAAACCGACGAATGCAGATACTCAAAGGTGTTTCATTACCCAACACACCTGCATCCGCAGTTCCATAGAGTGATGCAAAGTCATAGCAGGGATTTTGTGAACCCACTCTTTCGGCTACTAAACTCCGCCATTCTTCACTGAATACTTCTCCCGCTGTCACCAACTTAATCTGATATTGCGGCCAATCCACACCACTAGCAATACCAGTGTCAATGACATCTTTGAGAAATGGTGGATACCCCAACAACACCACTTGTTCAAAAGCTGCGCCTAATTCTTGTACTACCCGCAGAATTTCTGCTTTATTATTACCGGGGGTAATTACTGTCAGGGGATACCCTTTACTCGCCAGATAGCGACAGCAATTGGTAGTGAACATACCACCTACCCAAGTACCTAAGGTGAAACAAATCACAGCTAAGGTGCGTCTAGTATCTGCGTAGAAACTATCATGAAAAATTTGTTCAAATCGTGTAGCAATTTGCAACTCATCAGTAAAAAAACGGGGCCAAAATGTGGGTTTACCTGTGGAACCAGAAGAAGCAGCTATCATATCGCAGCTTGATAACTTACCATCGCGGCACAAGTCAGCCAAAGGATAACGCATTATATAATTTTCTTTAGCGATCGCAGGTAGTTGCTGAAAGTCCTCAAAGCTTTGAATAGCCTGGGGATTAATACCTTGCTCTGCTAAAAAAGCTTGATATGCAGGTACAGTAGCCGCCACATCGTAAAATAAGTTTAAGGCTGTGGATTGGCTAAAATCTGCGTCACGTCTTTGTAGTAGCGTTTCTAAGGGGGTAGATACAAAGTCTTCAAATGCTCTAATTGCTCGTTGTCCTTGTGATTTGCAGTTCATAATGTTGTCCGTATTGTAGCCATTGCCTCATCCTCTTCATTCCCAGTCAGCATGATATCCGTAATGGGAACTGCATTCGTTGTAGTCAGTCGATAAAACCTTAATTATCCTTCAGCACCATGCAGGTATATTGCAGTAAACAACACGCAAACAGTGGTGACAACCGTTTTTGTATCCACTGCGGTGAACCATTACCTCTTGCTGTGGGGCAGGTTGTAAATCACCGTTATCGTATCATTCGACAATTAGGTCAGGGTGGTTTTGGCCGCACGTATTTGGCAGAAGATAACCAAAAAGCAAATCAAACCTGCGTGCTGAAGGAATTCGCACCCCAAGTCCAAGCACAGCAAGATTTACAAAAAGCTCAAGAGTTATTTGAACGCGAAGCCAGTGTCCTCAAAACACTCCAGCATCCACAGATTCCCCGGTTTCACGCTTCATTGCAAGTGCAAATAGGTAGTAAAGATTTTTTCTTTTTAGTGCAAGATTATATAGAAGGTCATAATTTTGACCAATTATTAGAACAGCGTCAAAGCCAAGGCATGGCTTTTAGTGAAGAAGAAGTCATCACTTTGATGCAACAAATATTACCTGTTTTGTCGTATATTCACTCAAAAGACGTAGTTCACCGCGATATCTCCCCCGATAATTTGATTTGGCGGCATTCTGATAATTTACCAGTATTAATTGACTTTGGTGGTGTGAAGCAATTGCCAGCTTCTCAAGGTTTTTGGTTCACCAAGTTGGCAATGAATCATACCTTGTTAGGTAAAAAAGGCTACGCCCCAGAGGAACAACTACGGCAAGGAAAAGTTTTTATTAATAGTGATTTATATTCTTTAGCCGTCACAGCTTTAGTGTTGCTCACAGGCAAGGAACCACAAAAATTATACGACAGCTATCAAGGACTTTGGTACTGGGGCCAGGAAATTAAGGTCAGCAGTCAACTAGAATCTGTGTTAAAAAAGATGCTGGCATTTAAACCAAGCGATCGCTATGAACGAGCAGACCAGATTCTCCAAGATTTACCCAATTCTACCGCGACCAAACCGCCCAATACCTATATTAGTAAGATTAAAACGATGGTAGTGGCTCCTGGCAGAAAACACGCCCATGCTCTTGTCAGTAAATTCCACAGTAAAACGCAAGCACTTAATCCAACTAATACTTTGCCTGTGTGGTTACGCCCTTTTGCTGTGAGTCTTGGGGGAACAGCTTTAGTAGTTTTAACTGGTGCAGGTACTTGGGCAGTGGTAAATTCCGTAATTCGCACTGTAACTTCTATTACAGTCCCCACAATTTCGTTACCGCAAATCCCCAGTTTACCTAACCCCATCAGTCAGCCAGTCAGTGACAGAAATACTAATAACATCACCCAAGTTCTCAGCCGCCGCCAACAGCTAGAAATACCAGAAGTATTTTTTACACAGTTCGTCGATAACTTATTTTATGCTCAAAACCCCAACTTAAGGGGTCGCAGCCTCACTTCTAGCTCCGAAGATGCCGCTTTACGAGATGAATGGGCTAATATTGGGGGCAACTTGTTGAATCAAATAGAACGAGCTAACCTCAGTACAGCAGCTCGTCAAAAACTAGGCCGCTATAGTTCAGAAGATGAAGTCATCTGGCGACGACAAGCACAATCAGGAGAGTTAGGGAACTATACAATTAACCAACTTAACAAAGATACCAATGAGAAATTTGACCGCTTGTTTCCAGGTCAACCGCGTGGGAAACTGAATCAACGAACTTTTGGTCAACTATGGTATGCGATCGCAGCTGATCAAGTTAGTCAGGCGCGTCGATGAAGAGGACAAGGGGAAGTGATTTTTCTAATAATTAATTATTAAATATGTATACAAATAATAGTATTCAACCGGGGTTGACTTTAAGCGATCGCTATGTGGTTGTCCGGCAAATTGGTCAAGGTGGTTTTGGTCGTACTTATTTAGCTGAAGATATTAACCGCTTCCGAGAACTTTGTGTTTTAAAGGAATTTTCTCCTCAAATACAAACTGACTATGTTGTGCAAAAAGCAGGAGAACTGTTTGAACGAGAAGCAAGCGTTCTCTACAAATTACAACATCCGCAAATTCCCCGCTTTAGGGAACTGCTGCGAATTAATTTGGCAGGGAAGGAATATTTATTTTTAGTGCAAGATTATGTAGAAGGGCAAACCTACAACTCTTTATTAAATGCTCGTCTACAGCAGGGTTTACGATTTACGGAGTTGGAAATTCGCCAGTTATTGCAACAAATTCTGCCAGTGTTGGATTATATCCACTCGATGGGAGTGATTCACCGGGATATTTCACCAGATAATTTAATTCTGCGTTCAATTGACCAATTACCAGTATTAATTGATTTTGGTGGCGTTAAACAAGTAGCGGCCACAGTCGCTTCCGAATATTATCAACCCGAAAAATTCACATCTTCCCCATCACCAACTTTGCTGGGTAAAGTGGGATTCGCCCCTCCAGAACAAATGCAAACAGGTTTGGTGTCTAATCACACCGACTTTTATGCTTTAGCAGTAACAGCACTAGTTTTATTAACAGGAAAACAGCCGCAAGAACTTATAGATAATTATAATCTTACCTGGCAATGGCGACGAGAAGTAACTCTCAGTCCTGTTTTGGGACAAGTCTTAGATAAAATGCTATCTCCTCGACCAGGCGATCGCTATCAATCAGCTAATCACATACTACAAGCCCTCAACCCGGCACAAGTCAGCTATCCTCCAGCTCAATACCCCAACCCTAACACCCCACCCCCCACATCTGCTACAGTTGCAGTTTCCC
>NZ_CAWUDM010000086.1:0-26153 GCF_963920855.1 Nostoc sp. CCY0012
AAATAACCAAGCCGTTGGAAGGATTTTAGCATGACCATAAAACTAAGAAATCCTTACTATAAAAGCACCAACGCTGTTTGTTTCCTTTTCCTAATACCTGAAATTTTTGATTTTTGATATCTATGTCTGATAAGTTCAGGGCTAAAAGCTCTCCAATTCTACATCCTGTGCGATGCAATAAATGAATTATTGCAGACATCCGCAGGTCATCTTTGGTTACTTTGTAGAGTATATTTAGCTGTGAGGGTGTTAGGTATTTTATTGTATCGTCGCTTTTATGTTCGCCTTTTTCTCGTTGTGGGGGACGCTGTTTTAATCCCCGAATTGGGTTAGATTTTATATACCCTTGCTCAACTGCAAAGTTAAATAGGCTTTGCAGTATTGCTTGATGCTTGTGGTGGGTTGTGTATTTTAAATGTGAAAGTGTATCTAGATACTCAACTAATGTTTGCTTACTGATAATTTCGATTGACCAACTTCCATACTCTGCTAGTAAGCTCAAGAGAGTTATTTCGTAGGTTTTGATGGTACTGGGTGCTAACCCAGTCCGTTCTAAAAATTTGACGGCGACGGTGGCTAATGTGACAGCTTGCTTCACTGAAAAAAGTGTGTTTTTAGCAAGGTAATTTATTCATAAATTATATATCTTTAGGTAAGAGCATTGACAGCATTTTATGGATACTTTTAAGACACCAAAACCTGGAGAATCTCTTGCTGACTATGTTTTGCGGATCAGGAAGGGACTCAATTTAACTCAGTTTGAGTTAGCCGATGCTGCTGGTATTCATTCTCGGTCTGTGGGCAAGATTGAACGGGGACTGACGATGAAACTCAGCCATAAAACTCTTAGCGGTCTTGCCTTGGCTTTGTCCGTGCCGGTTGAGTATTTGCAGGCTGTTGTTAGGGGGGAAGAGGTTGTAGCAATGCCAGCGATTAAGTTTTGCCCCCAATGTTGGAATCCTGGGGGTGCTGCTGATCCGATGTGGGGAAATGTTAGGGCTAAGTTTTGTTATCTGTGCGGTACGCAGTTGCGGGCTAGTTGTGGGAATTGTGGTGAGTTGGTGGTGTCGTTAAGGTATAAATTTTGCCCACTATGTGGAAAGCCTTATAAGGATGGAAGTGGAAATCGCTGAAAGCTAGATATAGCAACGCTTTCCAGACCATCTTGCAGGTTTTTACACGTATCTCGGCTCAATACCATTTAGCAATACGTCAAAGCGACGGATTGGATCGGGATGGCTTAGAGTAACAACGGTCAACAGTCAAAAAAAATTAATTAAGGGCGGATGGGAAAAGAATTGTCAGGTTGAGGCTCATTTAGATCACGAAATGATCTTTCTCCATCATGTCCCTAGCTATCTAATTGGTGTTGTTTACAGGTAAGCTGAAAAAATATCTACCAGCAGCCATTCCTCCGTGATAGTAAAGTTACCTCGCCACCGTCCACAAAGACATTTCCCAAATGCCAAACGAATAATTGTGAAATGTGAGCAAAATAGGTGTATACATTGCGACACCACATTAGTTAGCCTTCCATCTTGGCACATGCGTAAAACCATTCAAACACTAAATGGAGCAGTGTTCGTGGCAGGTAAGGGGAAAAAATGTGCTAATTCAGAATGTGAATATTTTGGTAAGCACTACTTAGCCTATGGTGTACTAAAATATAGTTTGCCTCAAAGTACTTACGGGCTAGATGTACTGGCATTTATCGGTTGGCAACATGAGCATGAGCATCAACAGTTGGTAGAAATTCAACGCTCATTAAACCAACGTGGTGTTGAAATTAACGAGAGTAATGTAGGTAAGTTATACCGTCAATTTCTGGCACTGTTGGGTGGAGCGATAGCACATACCCAGGAGAAATTAGCTGCTACAGCCGTCCTTCATGGTGGCTTGATTTGGGCAATAGATGCCTTACAGCCAGAGGGTCACGGGACTTTGTTATACGTATTATATGAAGTATTAAGTGGTACACCAGTCTGTGCAGTTCAATTGCCACAGGCACAAGCAGAACGGTTAATTGAGTGGCTGCAACCATATAAGGAGTTACCGTACACAGTGCTAGCAACTTTGTCAGATGGGGAATCAGCAATCATCGCTGCAATGAATTCAAGTTGGCCAAATGCACCACATCAACGTTGCCAGGCACACTTCCTAAGTAATTTAAGCGAAGCAATACTGCCATTAGATACAAAGCTACGACAACAGTTAAAAGCAGATTTAGATGGACTGCCAAAAATTCCAGAGAGTTCAGAAAGACCCAAAGACCCAAGCTCCCAACAGCAGCAAGACAATACCCCCTTTTTTCAGGAATTCCCTATTTGTCACCAGACATAGAGTTAATAGCAATCGAATCCCAGATTCGGGCTGCGATTCGGGATTGTGTCAATCGTACTAGTCGCAAACCTTTTCGCTGGGGCGGTTTAAGCGGCTACCAGCAATTAGAAACTATTGGACAGATACTACGTAGTTTACCCTGTCGAGAAATTGATACGGATTATTTGTCGGTGTTGTCAATATGGGTTGACCAAGCCTTAAGTAGCAATCGTTCAGTAGCTTCCGACTTAGAAGAAACACACAATTGGTTACAACGAATTGCAGAATGTTTGCACTATCCTGAACAAACCATTCCGAGCATTGATTGCGTGACTGATGTTACACAAACTGTAAAATTACCTTTAACAAGTTTTCAAGTTCGGCGCGAAATGGAAGAGTTATTACAGCAATTTCAGCCCGACCCTCAACAAAATCCCGCACAGTTTGCCTTGAAGAAAAAGCTACAAAAACTGTGGTATAAATACGGTACTGATTTATTACACTGCTATGACATCCCTGGCTTGCCGCCAGATAACCTGAAAATGGAAGCGATGTTTAGCCATTTGCGTCGCCATCAGCGGCGAATTAGTGGGCGCAAATCAACTGCTGAATTACGTAATTTTGGGCAATATCAAGTTCTATTTCTGGCTGAAAGTGAAAAACAATTACTGGAACAAATTCAGCAAGTACCTATAACTGAGTATAAAACTCAACGTCGTAAATTAGCTGTTTCTGAAGCTCCTCGCCAACAAAAACATCGCCTTCATCATAATCCAGTTACTACAATACAAGCTTTGGTTGATCAACATACGGAACTTCTTACTGCGCTTGAGTTGCAAGCCCTGAAATACCAATTAGATAGCTAGGGCATCATGTCCGAAGAGCTATAGAACTCGCTATATAGCGAAATTGTTCTTTTTTGTAACATATGGCTTGAAAAATCGAGAATACCTCTAGAATTACACCAAATATTCAACCAATGCAGAGAAAAAACCTAATGAAAAAAATGAAGCCAGGATGTCTGGCATTGGGCATGGCAATTTTGACTTGCATGATCTCCCCTGCCAAATCGAATGCGTCGACGTTATCAGTGGACTTTAGCGACAGCGACGCTGACGTGGCCGCTGGATATGCGGGGTTTGTTTTTTCAAACAACACAGTGCCAGGGACGCGCACGTATTTGTCAGGCACTACTGGTTACACCGGATTGATGGATACTGGCAGTGGCATTGGTGTGACGTTGTTAGATCCTAATAACCCATCGCGTGTGTTTCGGCTAGTTGATAGAGGAGGTTCTGATTTATTGTTACGCGACTTCGCGGGGCGTGATGGAGCGCTGAACCAAGCTCAGGATTTGAGTTTTAGCGGTCTGGTTTCTGGGGCTTATTCGCTCACGATACCGTTGAGCGATTTCGGCAATCAGGTTGGGGTGGCGGACGTGCAACTCAGTGTAAACGGTGGAGTTTCTTTTAGTAATATTTACGACAACTTAAATTATGGCTTGAATCTTGGTCGAACCGCTCAATTAAACTTTGATGCAGATGGAATTAATAACGTCATCGCGCGCTTTTTTGTAGGGGGCAATGAGTTCGGTGTTACTGGAGGAACTACCAATAATATAAATGTTAATCGTATTTTCACAATAAACGGATTCGACTTACAGGGACCGACCGTGACTCAAAGTGTTCCTGAGCCGAATAGTGTGGTGATGTTTGGACTGCTCGGTATGCTGCTGTTTAGCCGTCGCTATCACAAATCCTAATAAAACTTTGCTATACACCTTTACTTCTAGCTAGATTACGCGCTGATTTATCGCGCGGAGTGCCTCAATGAATACTTTATCCCTGAGAAACAGGGATAAATCTGAAGAATTATCACTCAGGAATGACGAATAGACGGCGACAGGCTATAAAGGGATTATGACTCTACAATGCTGACAATATGCCCAGACCTGGAGGCAACCCGCTATTAAAACAATATCAGATGAAGTCAACTCGTCCAGTACCTCTGCAAGAAAAGATGACCCTAAGAGTGACGGAGGAGATGATGGCTCAGTTGAAGTCCCTCGATGAGGATTGGCATGAGTTTGTTAGGGAAGCGATCGCCAGTTAAAAAGCTAACCAGATAACCATTTAGCAATACATTTAGATATTTCCTAAATCAATTCTGATATTGAGTCACTCATCTGCTTTTGCAAACGCTGGCGGTTATCATCATATTTCAATACCGTCTGCACTTGGGCGTGTCTGCTGAAACGCTGGGTAGCCCGGTAGTTACCATTATTGAGATCCAATACTGTAGTAATCGCACTGTGGCGGACACGATGCGGCGACATCTTCTTAGTAATTCCGGCTTGTTTACATAGCCCATCCACCAGTCGCCTGATTGCTTCCCCGGTTAATCTCGCCCCATTCTTGTGATAAGCCAGCACCGTAAAAAGCGGGTTATCACCACGTTTTTTCTTACAAGCTTTAATCCAACAGGAGATCGCCGATACGGTTTTATCCGATAGGTCAAGAACTTCCTTCTGGCTACCCTTGCCTTTACCCAGAATAAAAAGCGTTTTATCCTTGGGGTTAAAATCACTCACATTTAAGTTGACTATCTCATTGCGGCGCAAGCCATTATCCCAAAGTAACCGCAGAATGGCATAATCACGCTTGCCTTTTAAAGTATTCTGGTCAACCAGGGCTATAACGATGGCATAGTCAGTAGCAGAAATACCTGTAGTGTCCCGGTAGGTTTCGACCCTTTCACCTTTGACATCATCCAAAGAGAAATTGCAGACCCCCAGCCGTCGCCCCATTTCCACCATTGACTTGATAGCACTGAGGCGACGATTTACCGTAGCTTCAGCCAGTTTTTTCTTGATGAGGTGCGCCTTGTACTTGAGAACCACAGCGACAGCGTGACGCTGTTCCAGGTGCAGAAACTCCAAAACCAAATCCCGGCTTGGTTCTTTCTTGGCAACGAATAAGAAGAAATCTTTCAAATCTTTCTGGTATTCGCGCTTGGTATTGAGCGATCGCTTATCCCCAATCAGCTGCTGAATGACATCGGGGTCATTTTCTAAGGAAAAATCATCACCGATGGCCAACGCCAAGGAATTTTCTAAAACACTCAGATTCTCCGGGTGAATGGGTGTCATTGTTTTGTCCAGGGTGGGCGGGTTAATGCTCAAGCTATATCTTAGTTGAAAAAGAGTGTTTTTTCTTATAAGTGGTGTGAAAAAGTGTATTGTCGCACTATCTTGTAGCACAGTGGGGGGAGGGGGTTGGAGAGTAATTGTCAGATGATTGACATTTGGGGAGGGTGATAGGGAGAAATTTTTGGCGATATTCGTGTCAGGATTGACGATTTAACTAAGTAATAATGCTGCGTCTACCCCACAAAAAGAGTTAGCCAATTACAATTACAGATGGCGGGAGCGCTGATATCAGTTTTGCTATCAAAAGTGTTACCAAAACTAGGGGGTAGGATGTAGCCCGAATTTCTCACTCATAGGGTGGGGAGTGTGGGAGGTGTTGAATATGGGCTAATCTGACGAATGGCAAGCTCGTCTAAAAATTTAGTTATGAAATATTTTTGGGTCAACTTCGTATCCCGGAAAAAGATTTATTACCTCTGAAGCTTTTTCTAGAGGAAAATGCCAGCTTTTATCTGCTCTAGACAAACGCCATCCTGTAATCAACTTGGCTTTGTCTTTACAACTGTCAAACTCATCTTTGGGTGTGTGAACTACAATATATCTCCCTTTTAACTCGATGCGACGCTCAGGTTTTTTTTTGATATCGGTGTTTAAATCTGATGACTTACGGTCTGAACTTTTAGTTTTATCTATTGTTGTAAATCGAGGACATACCCAATTACTAGATATTGTTGGCCATCCCATATCTAAAGCTTTTGGACAAATAGTGTGCAGTGTGAATTTACAATCAATTAGTTGCAATCCCATTGTTTCTACTTGTCTTAAGCCTTGTTGGAGAATATATTTATTTTCAAACTCGATAATCTGATGACATTGAACACACACAATATGGTGGTGATGGGTAGAGATGGTGTTGAGTTCGTAATATTTTTGTGCCTGTGCCAATTCTACTTCTCGGATAATCCCCATAGTAGTCATGATTTTGAGGATGCGATAAACTGTAGATAAACTCATTGCTTCTCCACGTTATAGCAGCAACGAGTGTACTGATTCGGCGTTTAAATGATTACCAGTTGGCAGAGCTTTAAAAATGTCAAAAATTAATTGGCGTTGTGGGGTTAATCGATAACCTTGAGCATTTAATTTGGTTTTTAATGAATCTAAATTATCCATAAGCACAGCTATCCTCAAGAAAATCTTTCAGTGCTGGTAAAACTGCTCTCTAAACTTGTGTAAGACTTGCCTGTAATTATCAAAAATAGTTAAAAGCAAGTATTAATGAATCCCAGACTGTACGCGCCACAGACTGGCATAGATACCATTAAGTGCTAGTAAATCCTCGTGCTGACCCTGCTCGACAATTTGACCATGATCCATCACATATATGCAATGACTATGGCGAATTGTAGAAAGACGGTGAGCGATCGCTATGGTCGTGCGATTTTGGGTAATGATAGCTAAAGATTTCTGAATAGCTGCTTCCGTTTCATTATCCACCGCAGAGGTCGCTTCATCCAAAATCAAAATTGGTGGGTCTTTGAGAATAGCACGGGCTATGGCAATTCGTTGTCTTTGTCCACCTGAAAGCTTTTGACCGCGTTCGCCCACCATAGTATCGTACTGGAGGGGTAGTTGCAGGATGAACTCATGAGCCTCGGCTAACTTGGCAGCATGGATAATTTCATCGTGACTCGCGTCAAAACTGCCATAAGCAGTAAACCAAAAAGTTTTTCCCCAAAGAGCGAACTGACAAGTCAGCGCTTCGCTATCGCTAATCACTCTTAGGTACATCGGGGTAGCGTAAACTACTGAATATATAATTAATGCTTATACTGCTCTCTTGGGATTCAAAAAATGAAATGATGAAAGTAGTGTGTAGCATATTGGCTCTTAAAATTGACTGTTTCATCAGAAGAACTGGTTTTAACAGACTCAGAAACCCTTGAAGAGGTTATTGAGTGTTTAGTAGAAAATTTTTCCATTAAAACTCAGGGAGTATGTGACCAACAAACTTTATTTGAGATTCTTATAAAAGCGGCCAGCAGTGGAGATAGTATTGAGAATACAGCCAAATTATTAAAGAATATTCCTACAGCTAATGATATTAGATATCATCTTAATAAAATCAACAATTTTGAGGATTTAGAGACACGAATTAATCAAGCGTTGAAAAGTAGAATTCCTTTGGGTTAAAAAAAAGGATGTTTAAAAATTGCGATTGATTTAAATTTAATTTGTTATTATGGTAAGCCAACATTGGAGGAACTACCATACATATATAAAAGTGAAGCTAAATCTGGCACTCATTCATTTTATGCCTATGCAACTTTATATGTTATTAACAAAAATAAGCGTGTAACTCTAGCCGTCAGAGGTGTTCGCCGACTAGATACTAGTGTAGCGATAATTACTTATTTATTGGCAGAACTTGAATCCCTTAAAATAAATGTAAAAAAACTCTATTTAGATAGGGGATTTTTTAATACTCCTGTAATCAGATGGTTGCAAGCATTAGACATTCCATTTATGATGCCTGCTATCAAGACAGGAAAAAAGGGAGGAATTAAACAGTTTTTGAAGGGAAGAAAAAGCTATAAAAGTACTCATACTATTATAAGAGACAAAGATGATTCAGTTACCTTTGACTTATGGCCGCAGATTCGTTCAGTACTATAAGTCTTAATTAGCCGGATTTTTTGCTTTTACTTTGACTGTAATCTCTTTGTAGTTCAAGTTGAAGTGCGTAATGTAGGTTATAAGTTGGGATAGATAAGCGCGAAGCGTTCACTAGGCTGAAAGCCTTACTCAGCATACTTTTATTTCATATAAACAAAGGCGAACGCGTTGATTTGTTACAAAAACTTTACATGGTGATAAATTTTGCGCGTATCTTGTCTTTACCCCTACTCCCTCTGAGGATAACTATCTAGCATTCCGCTTCTTGTACTCAGACTTTTGTCAGTCAACCAGGACAAGAACATAAATTTGTGAGTTGTTTGCACAGTAAGCATTTGAGGCTAAATTAACCAGAGATTACCTCTTGGATTGTTAAGATGCGACAGGATAATTATTACGCTAAATTGACAATTATCTAGTCTCGGAATAACCTGAAAGAACGGAAATGCGTAGAATACACAAAATACTGGTTATGTCAATAGCATCTGAGATGCGCTTGCCCTGAAATAAAAAATAGCTATTTTCCTCTATCTCAAGAGAGATTTTTAATTTTGTAGTCGTTAAAAAAAAGACTTTTTTGAATTTTTATGCAATTATGTTTTTATAGCAATCAAGTCGTAAAACTTATTCATTTTAAAACAGGAGCATAATTAGATTAATTAAAAAATAAAAATGTATCAAAATAAATATAATCAATTATTTTTTACAAATATTTTTAGAGGTGCTTAAATGTTATTTCAAATAAAAATGTTTGCTTATATTATTTTCGTTCCTTTTTTTTATTTAAATGTTATATCAGACACCATAAATTTACAATTAAATAAAATATCAGAAAATCAATTTAATAATCAAATATTTTTAAATAAACAAAAATTATTTTTTTTAAAAAACAATTCTTATTTTGCTCAATTAAATAAAACAGAAAACTCAAATTCACAAACAAATTATATTGAACTTAAAGATATTATTAATATTAATATAAGTTTTGTGGCTTTAATAATATCAATTCTTGTTGCCATAGATACTAGAAAAAGATATGAAGCAAGTGAAATAAAAAATGATGAAAGATATAAAGAGAGTGAAGAAAAATATAAGTCATCTCAATTAGATAATAAATTAGAAACAGATAGAATTATACGTCTTGAATTAACAGGAATATTAAAAAGATTAATAGAATTAAAAATCAAGTATGTCGAATTGATGGAATTGCCTAATGTTCCTCCTAGTTATCGAAACCTAATTGAGCCACTTCTTAATCAAGAAAATACATCTTTAGCATATCAAGCAATTTATTTTGCCGAGCGAATACCTAATTTTGTGTCTGAAGTTGATTTATACACAATAGCAGATGCTAATCATAATGCGGGTAATTTATTAGAAGCAAAAAGATATTATGAATACGCTATTGATAAAAATTATTTTAAAGAATATATTAAAACTAGTGGTGGGGAGAGGAACGATGATGAAGATGTTAAAAAAAGTAAAGTAGCTACTACAAGAGCATTGTACGGGGCTTTCTTATTCAGCATAGCGAAAGAGAGTGATGCTAGAGAAGAATTTGATAAAGCCAAAAAAGCAATTGAAGATATGAAAGTGACGAATTTAGATTGGAAATCATATTTGTTGGGAAATGTTTATATACAATGGGCAATAGGCGAATTTAGACGAAATAATATTCAAGAATATGAAGAGAGAATTGAACAAGCAAAAAGATCATTTAACAAGATAGATGATCAAAAGTTTAAAGATAAAAATTTAAAAATTATAGAAGATTTAAAAAATAGATTAAATTGAAATTTTTCTCCTCCTTCTCAGCCATCCCTAGGTAGCTTTGGGGTGTGAGTAGCAATGAATGCTGACTTGAAAATCTAACCGTAGCTAACAACTTGGCTTGACATAGCACGCGCTAGAGCATTAATTTTGTAACAAAACTGAAGTTGAGGCTAAATAATGCTTATTCTGCTAGTAATTTCCAGGTAGTTGATGATATGACAGAGGCAAATGAATACACAAGTAAAATTGATCAGCATATTAAATTCGTAGAACGAATCATTCAAAAACCCAGCATATCAGTCTCTGCTAGGCAAGAATTATCTAAACAGATAAAAAGTGTTAAAAAACGTCGTAACGACCCTAATCTTTATTTAGCCATCATTGGTGAATTTTCTAGTGGCAAAAGTACATTTGTCAATGCCCTGCTCCGAGATGATTTACTGAAAACCTCTGCCCTTGTAGCAACGGCTACTGCAACAAAAATAACCTATGCTAACAGCTTTGGTGCTGAAGCTCTATTCAAAACTAACAGACCAAGACAATTTATCAAAAAACCTAAAGGAGAACCGAAAAAAACTACGCAGAAATTTCAAGTTGCATGGTTCCCAAGTCTATTTATTTGGATGTTTTTGATGATTGGATTATCTAGCATATCCTCTTGGTTTTTAGGGTTAATCCTATTACCTGTAGTGATACTCATCACAACAATGATAAGTCATAGTTTAAAACGTCAGCTGAACACTCCCAATGCTCCATCTGCTCCAAACAGATTAGTTACATCAAATGATGCTCTTAAAATGGGTATTTCGCCACAAAAATTTGTGCAAATGGTAACATCTGAGGAAGAACTTGCAAGGGCTTTAGATGATTTTACGATTTACCATCCAGCTAATTTTCTCAAGGGTAGAATTATTATTATAGACACCCCTGGAACTAATGCTGGTAACGAAGAACACGCGAAAGCCACTCGAACAGTTGTGGAAAATGAGGCTGATGCAGCTGTAATTGTAATACCTGCAAATCAACCTGTATCTGATACACTTATTAATTTTCTTTCGGGATCACTTTATCAGTACATCCATCGTTGTGTATTTATAGTTACTAAGATGGATAGCATTCGTCAAAAAGAGCAATCTAGGCTAATTAAAATCATCGAAAAAAGAATTAGAGAAAATCTCAAAATAGACAATTTCTTGTTGCTTGAGACTGCACCACAAGTAGTAATAGATATTTGCACTGGGGCAGAAGAAGTTGAAGAAAAACTTAGGCATTGGAATGATAATTTTGTAGAACTAGAAGAAAAATTGCGTAAATATTTAGTAGGTAGTAGAGAAGTAGCAATAGCAGAAAATTTAGGTAGGTTACTAACAAAAGTTTTTCGTCAATCTGAATCACATCTTAAAGAGCAACAGGAACAGTTTAGACGTAAACAGGAAGCGATTGAGCGTGAAGTAATTCAAGATTTACCGTCATTTACATCTGAACAATATGCAGAATGCTCAAGGATAATTCAAAATGCGACTTCTCAAACAAAATCTAAAATCAATAAATTAGTTGGTAATTGTAGAGAAAGTACAGTATCAAGCCTTCAACAAATGATTTTTAATACAACGAATAAGGATGAGTTAAAGATTATACTTGAGAATAAAATTTTCCCTATATTTGCTAATGCTCGCTCTACCCTTGATGTAGATTTAACAATTGCCACAAGCGAACTTAATCAGTCTTTTATTCAGGTTAAAGAACACTTCGATGAAAAATTCTCTAAGCAGTATCAAAATCTTCAATCCCTCTCAACAGAGACTAATTTAAATACGGGGATAATGAATACCAGCAATATTCAAGTTAATACTTATAATCTAATGTCTTCAGCCTCTGAGCTTAGTAAAATCGCGGGGGATACATCGAATATACAGGTAGGAGCAGGAGCAGGAGTAGGAGCAGGAGCAGCAATAGGAACAATAATTCTCCCAGGTGTGGGAACAGTTGTTGGAGCTGCGTTAGGTAGTTTGCTAGGTGGTATTTTTGGTAGTTTTTTTGGTCCATCATTAAGTGAACTTCAAAATAGCTCTTGGAATGAGCTACAACCCAAAATTAATGATTATTTTTACTCAGCAGAAAAAGCAGTAGAACAATCCTTAGAAAGCTATTCTCAACAAATGATAAATGCTCTTAACAGGCACATTGATACATACATTGCCACTTATCAGAAAATTGTTAATGCTATGCAGCATGACCAAAAGGAGAAAAAAGAACGTCTAAATAGGCTTCAACAAGATATTCAAGCTGACTTACTGGAAATTAATACCAGAATTCAGTCTCTTGAAGTCTTTGCTAACTCTACTTTAATGTAATTTTTAAATTTTAATAAGTAAATAATTATGATTGACGATATATTGAGAAGCTGTGAAGAATGGTTTATTGATGAATTTAACTCGGATGATATCCTATCTCCGGAAAAGATGGATATGCAAACTGAGTCTTTATTGTCATACTCTGATGAAGTAATACTTGATACTTCAGATAGTTCTGTTGAAAATATTTCTATAGAAGAATTATCTGCTTTTAATATAGTTGATGTCTTTCATCAATTATTAGATTGGGTTATACCAGACAATCAATGGGATGTTGGCGAGTTTGATGGATTTGGAAATCCAGTAGAAAACTCTCAATTCTGGCAACAACAAAGAGGTCAAAGTTCCTGTGCTGTAGTTGCTCAGACTAGCGTTTTTGAGTCTATTACAGGTATCTGTATTCCTGAAGAAAAAGCTTGTGAGATTGCTCAAGAAAATGGATGGTTTGACCCTGAAATTGGAACTCGTCCAAGTGATGTAGGTAAGCTTTTAAACGAACTTGGTGTCCCAACAGAACAAAAATATAATGCCAATCTTGAAGACATTGCAGATGCACTAGAAAAAGGTGATAGCGTAATTGTTGGTCTTGATGCAAACGAGATATGGAATCCAATGCGGGATGCTAATAGTGCGCCTATTGAGCAAACGAATGCAGGTCATGCTGTTTGGGTAACGGGTATAAATACACAAGCTGATGGTTCAGTAAAAATAATTCTTAATGATAGCGGAAATCCTAACGGAAAAATGGCATCTGTCGATGCTCTAGATTTTCTAAATGCTTGGGAAGATTATAGCAACTTCCTTGTAGTAGCCGACGCACCTGAGCAAACTATTTCAGCTTAAAACGGAGGAAATATAACATGAATGTTGATAGAAATTTACTCAGACAATTGTCTACGGAAACTACCACCCAACAAAATGGTATCGCTTCATTACCTAGAGGCATCCATCGCCTCTCTGATTTGAGAGATTGGGTTACTTTTGAAACAGTTGCACTGGCTCCCATCCCAGTACAAAGGCTTGGTGAATGGGGAATTATTTCTCTGCTGACTGTCCCTAAAAACAGTAATGATAAAACTGAGGGATATGCAACACCTTGGGCTGTTGTGGAATGGTCTTTAGCAACAATGCAAGTTGTCAAAAAGGTTGATTTGCGACCAATCAAAGCAAATAATCCTCAATGGCATCCCCAAGTAATTAGTATTCAACCTGCCGATACTTCTGTAAATTTGACTCCCCAAATACGTACCCTTCGTGAAAATACTTTATTTTCAACCCTAGATAATTTTTGTAGCAGTATAAGTAAAAGTAAAGAAGATTTTCTTGAGTTAGCAAAGTATTATTCTGGGCTTTTACCAAAAGAGTTTTATCTATACTATCACGATTTAATTCCTGAAAGTAAAGACTGGTTGCTTCCTAATGTACCAGCTATTTCTCTAGAAGTTGCAAATAGCGAAGAAGAAAATATTGCATTAGACAAATTAAACATTCAAGTACCAGAAATATCAATTAAAGTTCCTAGTGATTTAACAGAGAAGTTAGATAATTGGTTTAAGCAATGTACTGATATTACTAGTTCTCTCTCTTCTGAGAACCAGGAGTTAGGAAAGCGTATGTCCTTGTTGCTGACAGCTATTGATAAAAGACGAATACTACCAGGATTTCGTCTTGCATTTGTTGGGGAATTTAGTCGAGGAAAAAGTTATTTGATTAATCGTTTATTACATAGAAATATTTTACCTGAAGGTATACTACCCACTACAGCCACACTCACCTCTATTGTGGCAGGTTCAGAAGAACAGATGGAAGTGAGAGTAGGGCGGAAAGTAGATATTCGACCTCTAGAAGAAGCATCGTGGGAGGAACTGTTAGCAACTGATCAAGCGGGTTCTGACAAAGAAGTATTTGCGGGTGTACGTATTAGTTTGAACCATGAGTGGTTGCGATCACTAGATATAGAAATTATTGATACTCCTGGTGCAGGAGATTTGAGCGATAGACGAGCCAACATGGTTTCCGACTTATTAAATCAATGTGATGCTGCGGTTTTACTTGTTAGTGCAACCTCTCCGTTTAGCATGACGGAAGCAGCTTTTCTAGAACAAGAAGTAATAGGTCGCCATGTTTCTCGTATTATAGTCGCAGTCTCTAAAGTGGATATGATTCCCCCAGAGGAAAGAGCGAAGGTAATGCAAAATATCTGCCATCGAATTACTAATGTTGCCAGCAATATTCCTGTACTTTCGACATATCCCATTGAAGAATCACAGCAAGAAGCAGATACCTTGGCAAGCATTATCACTGAAATTGAATCTTTAGTAGCTCAAGGTGAACGTCGCGTATGGCGTAGTCGCCAAGTATGCAAACAACTTAGTGATTGGTTAAGTCAGGTGACAGAGATAGCCCAAGGGGCTATTTCTACTGTGCGTATGAATGCAGAAGAAATAAAACGTTCTTTACGCCAAGCTGAGAACGAAATAGAAAAAGCAGACATTACTTGGGACAATCTACGACTGGAACTAGATAAAAGAAGGTTGCGACGGGCTAAAGAAATACGTCAGCAAGTTACTACTAACCAGAAAGAATTAATTGAAAACTTAGAATTTGAAATTCAAAGAACTCTAGATTTAAAGCTGTGGTGGGAACGCGATTTACCTTTTCGTCTCAGACGCGAATTAACAATTTTAAGTCGCAAATTTGAAAGCTTTTTGCTAAAATTTCTATCCCAAGATGTTGAATGGTTACAAAATGAGGTAGCGACACTTTTCAATACAACTCTAAAGCAGCAAGTTTTTACGTCGCAGCAAGATATAGGAATTCAATTTCAAATTGAAAATCGAGACATAACTGATGTACAAAGATATCGCTTATTCACCAGAATTGGTAGCACTGCGGCAATGATTGCAGGTTCAGTGTTGGGTGGTCCAATAGGAATAGCTGCCAGTACCGGGGTGCTACTTATCAGCGAACAGTATATCAACAAAGAGTTAGATACACAAAGAGAGGTTTTGTCCGGTGATCTGAAACGTGTAGTTGAAGCTTCTATTGATGAATATTGTCAGCAAGTCTCAGAACGTTTGCGTCAGCTATATCAAAGAATTATGGATGACATAGAAAGTGAGCAAGAAGCTTGGAAATTTACCAAAAAAGCTGCTTTCAATATTGATAAAAGTGATACTCAAAATGAAAAAAAATGGCAACAAATTATTGAAATAACTTTAGCGTTGAAGCAAGAAATAGCTTCCGCTTTGTCGATTGAAAAAAATTAAAATTTATGGAAGATAAAAATATGTTACAAACAACTAATTATCAAGGTTATCAGGAATTTAAGCAAAAGACTAATACCCTTGTTAGCCTAATTGAACGTCAAATTAATATTGTACAAGCGCTCAATAAACCCGCTCAAGAAGCAAATCTCAAACCTTTGAAAAATTTGGTACAGTCCAATAGTTTTAAAGTTATGATACTTGGGGAGTTCAAGCGAGGCAAAAGTACTTTTATCAATGCCTTATTAGGCGAAGAAATTTTGCCTGCATACTCTACACCATGTACTGCAATTATTAACGAAGTGAAATGGAGTGAGACCAAAAGTGCTTTACTGCATTTTAATAAATCTGACGGTAAACCAGTAAAAAAACCTCTTGATGTACCAATAGATGAAATTGAAGAGTATGTAGTTATCCAGGATGATGCTGACCAAAGTCAAGCAATCAATGAAAGTCCCTACGAAAAACTAGAACTTTTCTGGCCTTTAAAACTTTGTGAGAATGGTGTAGAAATTATTGATTCTCCTGGTTTGAACGAACACAAAACCCGTCAGCAAGTAACAGAGAGTTATCTAGTTACAGTAGATGCTATTCTTCTTGTGCTTTCCTGCGAACAACTATTTTCTAAATCCGAACAAGAAGTGGTTGATAACAAGCTAAGACCAATGGGGCATGAAGACATTTTCTTCATTTGCAATCGTATCAATATGATTCGTAAAAATGAAGTCGATAAACTCAAACAATTTGCTATTTCTAAATTGTCACCCCGAACTAGATTAGGCTCCGAACGTATATTCTTTATCAATGCATTAGGAGCGCTAGATGGGAAACTTGAGAATGATGATGAGGCACTGCAAAATTCAGGCGTACCGCGATTAGAAATTGAACTTCAGAAATTTTTAACAAATGAGAGAGGTCGAGTAAAGATTCTTCGTCCTGCTCAAGAATTAAAGAATTCAATACGAGAAGTCAGGAAAAGTATTCCCGAACAAAGGAGTATGCTTCAGACAGATGTGGCAGAATTAGAAAAACGCTATGTTGCAGCACAAGAGCCATTAAAACTTTTAGAGGAAAAACGCCGGAGTATCGTCAAAAAATTGGAATATTCTATTGAAGATACTAAAGAGCAAGTAAGTTATAAAACCAAAGATTTTTGTCGGGAATTAATTCCTAAAATAAAAACTATTGCCCAGGAGTATAAACTTGAGAATGAAATTAAGTTATTGTTTACCGACCCTAGACCAAGTATAGAAGCTGCGGTGAAGGAAATTAGTAGCTATTTAGAAAGTCAGGTGGAAGCAGAATTTTCAAATTGGCAAAATTCAGAACTTGAGCCATTACTGGCAAAGAGAATAGAACATATTAAAAATTCTCTTGATGCTGAAGCTACAGAATTTATAAAGCGGGTAGATAATCTTCGCTTGGAAATTTCTGGAGTTTCTGTTTCCAAAGTAGAGTTATCAAAAGGAGATGTTGGTGTTAGGGAAGTTTCTGCGGTAGAAAGACTTCTTTCAGCAGCAGGTGGTTTTCTGGTGGGGGGAATTGGTTCAGCTACTATCGGAGCTACATTTGGCTATCAAGAGATGTTGAAAAGTTTAATACCACAACTTGTAATTGGAATTGTAGGTTATATATTTTTAGGGCTAAATCCTGTAACTTTTGTTCCAATGCTTGTCGCTGCATTAATTCAGGGCAAATTAATGGAAGGTGGACTGGGCAATAAAATTAAAGAGGAAGTAGGTAAAAAATTCTCAGAACAGTTGAGCAGCACAACCGTTGATATTATTGAGAAGGTTGGTAATGGTGTTTCCACAGAACTTAGTAAGGTAAAAAATCTTGTAGATGAGGGGTTAGCGGCAGAAATTCAAAATATTCGACAACAGCTCAATAATGCATTAGCTGAGAAACAAAAAGGTCAGGCAGAAGTTGATAAAAAACTAAAACAGTTAGATATATTAGCTCAAAACGTGAATAGTATTGACCAAGAATTAGATGATTTAATATCTCAGGTTGCTATTTCGGGAGCAAATCAATAAAATTGACATTCCAAACATTACCACACTTTTTTGTTAACTCGCTTAATAACCAGGGCGCACGCATCTAAATATTGACGAAGTAGGGGTTTTTTGTATGTCCCCTCGAAAAGGGGGAATAGCAAAAACGAGGTTTGGTATTATTTTATTACCTTCAAATCCTTGTCAGCAAAGCTTTTCGGGGTCAAATGAGCAACCACGCCGAAAGTTACGATAAGAGGATGTTTGAAAAGTTTTAAGAGGTCAAAAATTATGCTAATCGCCTCACCATAATGCGGATCATGGCAAGATATAAAAAAGTCTCTGATGTTTCGGGCAATAACTCATAGTCTCTGACCAATCGGCGTGTGATTTGAACGATAATTTGACCAAAGGGACGGGACATACTTCACTCTGCACTAGGACAAGATATAGTTCAAAGCTATAAATAGAGTTCAAAAAACTCAAAACTTAATTACAGCAAGGAACACGGTCTTATAGTTCGTTTGTACCGTACCGCGATGAGAGAGAAATAAAAATTCAGATTTCAGGCGATCACATTATCACTTAATTTTTGGCTAAACATATTTTTGAACCATATTGTGAGCATTTTGAACTAAATTTTGACCGAAAGTTCAAAATCTTCGATTAAATTAGTGTGTTTTGCTCTGCATTTTTTACCAAGTCCAAAAATAAAACTTTGGGTTGCATTATGGTTCATATTTAAAATACGCGGACATAATTTGATTCATTTTATTATGTTGAAGATTTGCTCAAAACCTTGAAATTACGTTAACTTTTGGTCACAGTATGGTTCACAATTTGGTCATGCAATGGGTAAAAGCACACGGCGGCATCCCATAAACCAGCCAAAAGTGCGTTCCACCACCCAAAGTCTCCCGGTAGACTTCGCCATCTCACTCCTTCTACCAAAATATAGAATATGGCATTGAGGACTGACCACATATCGACTTCACGTTTACGTCCACCTGGTTTGGCCTCTGGTATCAGATCACTGAGCAATTCATATTGTGCATATGTCAGGTTGCTGGAGTAAGCTTTACTCATATCGCTCTCTCGGTGCTGTTTATTCTCTATTCACAGCTTATACCGTGAAAGCTTTTTTACCACCTGCCCGACTTTTCAAACATCCTCTTAGAGTCACAAATAAGGGTTAAGATGGAACTCGGATTTTGGGCTAGATATAGCGTCGCTGACACTAGAGGCAAACTAAACAGTCCTACTTGCTTTTTACAAAAATATATCTCTTACCTATTTCCCTTGGCAAATCCATGCTCCCCAAAACATAGGATGTGCTAGAGGTTTAGTGGTAGGACTGTTTTCTAATTCTCGCTCTGGAGTTAGACTGTCAAAATGTGTTAATTCCCTTAAAACCTCCATTCCCGTATCTGATTGACGTAGTTCAGCAATAGTAACATTGCGGATATAGTTTTGTGCCTGTTTCAAAGCAGCACCTTTATTAAGTCCTCGATCCAAATAGTCAAAGAAACGCTCCATCAATAATACTGAAGCTTTTTCGGGTACAGACCACAAACTCATAATTACAGTTTTTGCCCCCGCACAAGCAAAAGCACTCCGTAAACCAAATACACCTTCTCCGGTGGTGACATCTCCCAAACCAGTTTGACAAGCCAAGAGAATAGTCATCTCATTTGCCCAAAGGTCTAAACTTGCTACATCCTGAGCAAACAGCCAACCCTTCCCTGCTTTTTCTGGAAGCTGTTTTTGTGTAATCCAACTATTAGCACCGGCAAATGCTAACATCGACCTCATCATGGGATTAGAAACCTTCATTCTGCGCCAACGGTCAAAATTATCAATTAAGATTTCTGCTTCTTGAATAGTCTCATCTTTAGGTAGATAAAGCCCATGAGTAGCTAACAGCAGTACGCGAGGACATTGACTATCTCGAACCAAAGGTTCAACAGCTTCTTGCTCTAAATATGGTTTAACTTGTAATCGATGGGCAATAGTTGTGCCTAAGTTAGCAGTAGCATTCAATCTCTCTAATGGCTTGATTTCATCAATTTCCATTTCTGTTATCCCACTCGAAAGTTGTAAAGTAGTGGGCTGATGATTATTTTTAGATGCAGAGATTTGTAAGCTAAAGTCTTCATGAGAAGTTACTTTATTAGAGGAAGTCTGTTTTGAAACTGGATTTAATTCTGTATTTGACACTGATGCAGATAAATCATAATCAGGATCAGCCATAACTAAAGAAATTCCCGCAGGACGTAGGGGTTGCCGTTTGTGTCGTAATAAATCTCTAGCTGTTGTTATATATTGAATACTTTGATAGCAGTCTATCAAATAGATATCAGAATTTTCAGACTGGGGTAATAATTCAAACGGTAATAAGCTTAATACCGAATCAGGAGCAATAATTAGATTTTTGATATCACTAAGGTAGTTACAAAGTGGCTGATAGAGTAATTTAGTCAACTCTTTAGCAGGCGAGGCTTGGAAATTATAAGTCTTAACTTGAATAGATGGTTTTACCTTCAATGTTCTTTTGCCAATGTTTTTAAGACTCATCTGATTGTCATCAGTACCTGATGATATTAAAAAAGCACGGAATTTTTCAATCAAAATGTCTATGGGTTCTGCTTCTCCCAAATCTACCATTACTATTTGCTCTGGTTGTTGACTGGATACAACAAAAGCTACATAATGTCCTTTAGCAGATTTCTTTCGCTCAAAATCCAAATTTTGAAAACGCACAAACTCTACTAAAGCAGTATCTTTGGGAATTTCGGCAGCAATTACTTGATAATTAATCTCTTCTTTTAATTGAATTTCTGGTACTTGAGTTGCTAAAAATTTTTCCAACTCGTCGTACTCTGTTTGAGCTTTGGTGACTTGCTGATTAATGATGTCAATTGATAGCTGTTGTTGATTTCCGAATTCATCCTCATTACTACTAGTAGTTAATCTAATGATTTGATTACTAAGAGAACGTAGTTTTTGGAATTCGATTTCAAGATGGGGATAGCGTCCGCTATATATGGCAGCATTTAAGGCAGTTATGGCTGCTATATTAATAGCTTTGCGTTGCCATACTAGAGTAAGAGTAGTTTGAACAATCTCTAAATTATGTTCAAAATATTTAGTAATTAAAGAAAAATATAAGTCTAAAGTTGATCTAATTTGGTTAAGATAAAGAAGACGATCTTTTTCATTACTAGCAGCTAGAATTCGAGATAGAATTGTATTTTCCATATCTATAGCTGTTTGTAATCTACCTAAAGATTCTTTGTAATTACCAGTAGCTACAAATACAGTTGCAAGTCCACGAATAGATTTAATGGTATTAGGATGACAGTGTGGGAAGAATTTTTGATGTATCTCGAATACCTGTTGAAAGTGATATTTAGCTTTCTCATATTCTTTTTGCTCTAAGTATATAATTCCCAAATTATTTAACCTAGTCGCAACTTCAGGATGACCATCTGGAAATAATTTTTCCAGCATGTTCACTGATTGTTTAAGAAAATGTTCTGCTTGCTCGTATTGGTCAAATTCCAAATAAAAAACAGCAATATTATTGAAGGTATTTACAATATCAATATGACCATTTGGAAATAGACTTTGTTGTATTTCTAAGGCTTGTTTTAGAAAAGACGCACCTTCTTCATATTGTTCTCGGTTAGAGTAAAGAATACCTAGGCTATTTAAAGTCTTTCCAGTATGAGGATGAGCATCTGGAAATATTTTTTGCTGCATTTTCAATGCTTGCTGATAATAAAATTCAGCTTGTTCGTATTTTCCCTGGTTCAAGTAAAGATAACCCAAGTTACTAAAGCCAACTGCAATATCGGGGTGATCGTCTTTAAATAATCTTTCCAGCATCCTTACTGATTGTTGAAGATAAAATTCAACTTTTTCATATTCTCCCTGGCATGAGTAAATTTGACCTAAGCTATTTAAACTCATTGCAATCATAAGATGATCGCTTGGGTATAAATCTTGACATATCTCTAATACTTGCTGATGACAAGATATAGCATCTTCATATCTTGCCTGTATTGAGTAAAGCAAAGCCAGATTATTCAAGCTTACTGCCATTTCAGGATGGTTGTTTGGGTATAACGCCCTCTGCATTTTTAATGCTTTGTGGTGATAAGGTTCAGCATCTTCATATTTTCCTTGGCAACAGTAAAGAGAACCCAACGCATTTAAGCTGGCTGCCATATCAGGATGACCATCTGGGTAAAATCTTTCCGGATATAATTTTTGGCATATTTTTAATGCTTGCTGTACGTAAAATATGCCCTCTTTATAATTTCCTATATCTCTCAGCAGAAGACTTAGATTATTTAAACCGACTACTATATGAGGATGACCATCTGGATGCAATCTTTGCTGCATCTCTAATGACTGCTTCATGTAAAATGCTGATTCTTCGTATTTTCCTTGATTGAAATAGACATAGCCTAAATCATTCAAACTAATCGCTAAATGAGTATGATCGCCTAGATGTAATCTTTGGCGTATTTCCAATGCTTTTTTGATGTATGGTGTAGCTTCTTCATATTTCCCGTGGGAAAAGTAAAGAGAACCTAAAGCATTTAATATTTGTGCAAAAATGTGATGATCGTCTGGGTATGATTGTTGACATATTTCTAATGCTTGCTGTACGTAAAATATACCTTCTTTATAATTTCCTATATCTCTATAGAAAAAGCCTAAATTATTTAAATTAACTAATAAATATGGCTGCTTATACTTTGTCCATAATTGTTGAGCTATTGTCAAAGCTTGTTTTTCTAGAGAAATAGCCTCAAGATATTTATTGTTATTCTTAAGGTTCTTGGCTTTATTCACCAATTCTTCCCACTGACGAATTAGTTCATTTTCAGAAGAATAAGAATCATTTTTACTATTCATGATAGTCTCTTAAAAATAAAAATTTTTCTATTTTTCAAGCCGTAATTTTATATTTAAATCCCATTACTTCACATTCTTCATTTTTTACATAATTGAGTAAATCGTTTAACTCCAATGAACTTAATTCCATCGGGTCTTGCTCAGATAATTCCGAATCGTCTTGAGGTAGCCAGTTTATTATCGGTTTCTGGGAACTAGTAATGGCGATCCACTCTTCTATTCCCAAGTTCCCATCTAACTCAAAGTAAGGGCATTCATCATGTTTGGGGTCAGGACAAACAAATTCTCCCTTCTGATGATAATTTTTAAAAACTAAAGAACTAGGACAAACACACAATATGTCTCCCGACGTAAATTTAGACAGTAAAATTACATAGCTTGGTTGTTCTAACTGAATGTAACAACGTATCCGCGTTCCTAAAGGATATTCAGGCAACATTTTCTTTCTTCCAGGAAGTTTGATGTCTGCCTTTTTTATTTCTAAAGGAAGAACATAAAATTTATCTGTTGAAGATATTTGTTCTGAGATTTTCGACCATAACTGTTGCGGCTCAAGGTTGTCATTATTTACTCCTGATGGCAAAACTGGATAATCTTGAGCCAGCAGCCTTGCCATTTCTGTACGAATTCCTTCTAGTGTTGGCAAACTCTCAAGTTTGTCTTGAATCGCTTCGATTTGCTGGCTCATCAGTGTATCTGCGGGATTGCGAGTGCGTTTAGCAATTTCCAAAAACACAATATAAAACGCTGCAATTTCTCGCTTGATGTCAATTCCCAAACTTTTAACTTCATCACCCAAGGCATAAGCTTCCACAAAATCATCAACCTCGGAGAGCAAATTTAAGAGGTTGTTGTGGTCAAATGCGTTGCGGAACGCCCTTGTAATTGCTTCTTCCTGGAACAGTTGCAGAAAAGGTTTAGGTTTACCAATACCGTACTCTACTAAGGTATAGGCGTAAACACCACTAAAATAGCTTGGTGGATGGTCAGGTTCGAGATTAAATTGTTTTAATAATTTGATAACAGCTTCATTACGCTGAAACTTGTTTTTGACAGTTGGAATAGCAATACCAGCGATCGCCTTAATTAGTTCGCCAAAAGGAATTGATAACACAGGGGTGTATATAAAAGGACGTATGTAACCTGTTAATTATCCTTATATTAGCGCGTCATCAATCGGCTTGCTTACCGTTGAAATGTTAACATTATCTTAATCATTCACTTCCCCAGCCTCTCTTTCCTCAAGAGATTCCCCAGATGTGTTCTCTCACCTTCTCAAGTTTGGGTTGGTGCTGTTTCTCTAACTTCTTCTGTCTGAGTAACCCCAATATTTAGTTAATCTTCAAAATTGATTGGCTTACCGTTGAAGTGCTGGTAAATGCGCTCAGGGTGCATCCAGCTAGGTAAAGTCCTTTCCTCATCTTCTAAATTATTGCCGTTATCATCAACTAAACCATAACGGACAACTACCCTAGATAGTGGTGTTTCACCATTAGCCGAGAATTTCTCTAATAGAATTGTCCCTGCCTTCCGTGAGGCGGCTGTACCATCTGGGAATGATTCATTGGTGGCATTGTGGGTAATTCCCAGCAGATATTCCTTGGCTTTGCGGGTGTCAGTGAGGGACATTTTGAAGAAAGCGATCGCCTTGTCACCACAAAGTGTTTTTAAATTGGTAAATTCATCCACTATCACCTGCTGCTTTTTGGTGGGTTTTTCCTTAATCCGTTGCAGCCACCGATCACAGCAATCTTCAAAGGCTTGGCTTATTTCATCTTCTGATTCTGCTTTGCTGGTGGCTTCTAGCAATTGCCATACATCAGCATTGTCACCTGTGGCGTGACGGTCGATTAATTGATGAATTGGGGCATCGAGGCAGTATTTTCTGATTAATGCGATCGCTCCGGCTGTATATGTCTTGCCTGACCCTTGATTACCAATTAGCCACAATGGTTTGAGTGAGTTGATGATTTTCCACAGATAACCATCCTCATGATTTTTCAGGGCATCAATGAGAGCATCTTTTAGCTGTTCATCTGGCGATGATTGGGCTTGGTGTGAGTCTTGGATATTGCCAGATAGCTTACTCAATTTTTTATTAGTTTCAGCAACTTGTAGCTTATTGTCAGCAATAACCTTGTCCATCTCTGACAGCTGCAACTCATGATTTTTCATGGATAATTCACCCTGTAAAGTTCCGTTAAGGTGGTCTAGCTGTTGTTCTCCTGGGGATTTCATAGCCTCAATTGTTTCTGCGGTTTGTCGGGCGATGGCTTGCTTGGTTATTTCAGATTGCTGTTGTTTACTAAACTGGGTTAGGTCAATGTGATTGCTAACAATAATGTCATTCTCCAGTGCTTTGATTTTGAGCAGGGCGAATTGGCTATGAATTGCTTTCTCTTGCTTGTCAGTGAGTGATTTACTAGTAGCATAAGCAACGAGCAACGCCACACTCCCACCAATTCCAAATAAGTAAGCGGTGCTGTCTTCTGGTGGCAGTACCCTCAGCACCCTGATATTAATATCAAATAGTTGATTGCGTCGTTCATTATCAATGATGTGAGCAATTCCCCGGCGCACACTTGACCCTCTACAATCTGAATTGACCCTACAGAATAAAACCTCACTATGCTTAATTGAGTCGGTGAACAATGGCACAGTTGCAGCTAGTCCACCTACTAATAATGCACCTACTAATAAAGTAGATGCCTTGCGCTCACGCCTGAGATTTTCGTTGAACTCTTCTATCTCTTGCATTGTGCTTTTACCCAAAGTAATAGATAAATGCCAGCAATTAAGTAAAGCCAATATCCTTGAAGGAATAATCTGGTTTTGGTGATGACACTGTTTAACGCTCCGAGATTATCAGGAGTAATCAACCAATTCACCAGTGCATCGATATTGAAAACGAAATCTATAAACCCAGTGGCTAAATAGTTGAGCGTGACAACTGTAGCTAAGGAACTAATTAAAATCCCCCAGAAACTATTTATCCTGTACATTTGGATTACCCAGAGATTTAAAATAAATAACTACTGCCATGAAAATTAAAGCAATCAATAGTGAGATATTCATGCTGGGTAACTGCCAAGTTAAACCATTGTTAGCTCTAATTTCTTTGTAGGTTTCAGCAATTGCGTCATGGGTAAGTATTACTTCTTTGGTAATTCTGCTAGTACCTGAAAATGACACTGCACCACCTATAAATAATTTGGCGATTCCTATGAGTGGCTTATCTCCAAAGCCTATTCTCCAATTCTCACTTGATGCCTCAAAATTGAAACTATCTCCTATATGAACTAATCCAGGTATTAAAGCTACGCAAGCACTAAATACCTGAATAATCACCAGTGTTACTCTCAGTTCAAACAGCAACCATGACAAGCTACAGGAACCTACCTGACAAACTAGAAAGAGTATACCGCTATCAATTCGCTTACGAGCTTCGATATCTTCATACAATCGATTTTCGATGTGTTGTAAGTACCTCAAAGTATCTTCATTGGGAGAAGATTCTTGATTGTCTAGCAGTTCTTCTAGCTCCGTTGGTTGCATGGGAGTAAAATCGAATTGGAAAAATTTACTCAATCTTTGTTCCCCAGGATGCTATTACCTGGGGAATTTTATTTTTTAGAATCCTAAACCCTAACTATCTAATTGGTATTGAAGAGGTTAAGAATCAAGCACAGAGAGAAGT
>NZ_CAWUDM010000087.1:0-25518 GCF_963920855.1 Nostoc sp. CCY0012
CAATTTGCAATGCTTTGTACTGTGGATGCTGCCTAATTTGAGTTAACAATTGCTGTGCCTGTGAAATTAATTCTGGCAGTGGTTGATTCTGCATAATTCACCTCAAATATTTGGAAAATCTCAGTCTTTATTTAAAGCGTTCACCGCTACAAAGGTGCAAATCTTTCATCTCAACATCTGGAGATATTTTGCTATTTTTTGTCTGCTGCCAACTGGTGTATACATAGCTGCCCACAAATGCAGGAACCACAACACAAACCATCAAAATAAGCGGACGAAACTTAAATGCTTGCCACTGATAAGCTGTTTCTAGCCTGTCCCTGTTAACGTCGATTTTGGCTGACATACATTGCTAAACCTACTGCAAATAAACCTACCCCTACTGGCGAAATAACTGCTGCTATCCCACCAATTAGAGATAGGGTAGCCACGCCAGAATAAAAACAAGTTTCGGTAATTAAGTGCATTTTTCTCTCTCTGCTAACACTCAACAACAACAATAAAAAACGAGTATCAGACAGTGCTAATCTGTAAGCAATGTCTAGATGTTTGCTGCCAAATTGATGATTTTTTCTAGTGATTTCTGAGCAGTTCGTGGTTTCGGGGCAATTCCCCGTTGAGCTAAAAAATCATTAGCATCGATTCCTTTAATTGAATGAGCAGCCGTAGTTAATTCATTTGCTAACTCATCTAAGTAATCTTCTAAACCGTTTCTAATTGTGTTGGAGTGGATGTGAACGAAATTGTTAACAACTGATTGACCACTGATAAATGCCAAAGTAGAAGTGATTTTATCAATGGTCAATGTGTAGTTTCCGGCAAACTCATTCAGAGCATTCAATGCCCCATTGATAATTTTTTGTTGCTCTTTAACTGGGAGAGTGTTATCAACTGATGGAGCAATGGCGGCTACTTCTCCAGTTTGTTCAAGTTCAGCTTTTTGTTTGAGGACTTGAGTTAATGTTTCAAATTCGGCCAAACTAATTTCTTTGAGACTGTCAAAATTATCTGGGTGCGATTCTTGCAGAGAGAATCTAATAATTTCCTCTGGCATCTCCAGGAGTTCACAAACTTCTTTAATAGCAATCATGTTTTTCGTTTTCATGCTGCATTACCTCTGGTTACTTGGGCGAACTGTGCTTGAAAGTTGGTTGGACTGAATTCTTGAGGATACTTTTTGATGTAGTTCTTGACTCGTTCAGCCGATTTGAGATTTTGCATTATCCGACCAACGCGAGAAAGCACCCAGCTTTGGTATGGTGACAACGGGCAAGAGCGGTCTGTACTGCCATCGGCTTTGACTGGGTAGGCTTGGCGATAACTATCTATGCGGTACAGTGCGATACTGTCCCAACTGATTAAAGTTGAACGGGCAACGTTAAGAATTTTTGCAAGTTCAGATTTCGTAACATAACTTGAGCAAAACAGACCAGGGGAATCTAAATCAAGTCCCCGTGAGGAGTTTGACGCTTTCATACTTCATTTATTGATTAATGGTCAAACAGTAATTGATAGTCAATAACAAATGCTGACAAGTAGTCAACAGGTATTGACAACTAACGGTAGCTTTGAAGTATCCACACGCTAAAAGGATTGATTTATAAGGTTTTTCCTTACTCGGCAGACACGAATCGGTTAACGGCTGTTGTTGTTTCTCTGTCTTGTCTGTTATCATAACGTTTATCGCGCAATCGCGCAATACGTAGTAGACGAAGATGCCGGGGGTGATGCGAGAATACTAGATATCGCGCAAAGAGAGAAAATGCCTAAGAAGATTCCAGAGGGAATGACTGAGCTAAGTGTCTATGTGGACAAGGATGTGAAACTGAAATTTAAAGTGGCTTGTACTAAGCAAGGTAAGCCTATGGGTGAAATAGTAAACACATTACTCAAGGATTGGCTTAAGACAAATGAGTAAAGACGCGATCGCCGCGGGGAAACTAACCTATCACTCAAGCTATAGCCAAAACTAGCAATATTTAATGAATTTATTAATTGGTATCTATATACGGATTTCTGACTTTTTACTGACTGTTAGCCAAATGACAATATGTGCCTAGTGTTACTCAATGATATGCTGACAAGCAAACAACATCTTAACCTCAACCAACTAAGTTCTATTTATGGTTTTAAATCGTTAAGAAATTGAGCTAATAAGCCAAAAAGTCTGCGAGGTACGAACTCACAGACTTAGGCTCAAATTCTTCATTTGATTTCGCTTGTAATTTGTGGCTTCGGTGCAGCAAACACCTACCACACCCACACCCCGCAGGAAAAGACAGAGTGTGAAACCCCGACTGGAAAAGAATCAAGTGGAGCCTTTCCTCAATTATAAATGTCTATTATTTATTTCCAACAGATCCTTAAGAAAAAAGTAACAGGCATGAAGGCTTTACCCAAACTACTTGACTCTTTCCCCTCTACCGCACAAGTTACGCCAACTGTTCTGTAGATAAAAGTTAACATTCAGTCTTTTCTTGGCGAGGGCAATTTAACCCACCGCCAGGAAAAGGAAATTGAAAAATCTATCAAGTGTTCTACCATCTGCTCAAAACCTACTGCCAGTAGAAAGCTTAAGTGAGTTTGCCAGCCGAATTGAGCGAGAATTTCTTACCGGCTCGGCGATCGCACCTTGTGTCTACACTGATAACATCCGCATCGTCTCCGACATAGAAATTAGTGATGGCGGGGATGTCTCAACCCCAATCCACGACGCACTGAACTGGAAATATACCAGATTTGGGCATCAAGCCAAACCCACACTCCACGCCGCAATATTTATTAACGAAGACGGTAGCCCCTGGCAAGCCAAACTGAGTGCGCCCAGAACTGACACAACAAAAGGCAAGATTCAAAAATACGAAACCCCAACTGGCAACGGCTCACGGGCCTATCTCCCCACCGTCAACCAAAAAACCAGACGCTTAATAGCCAACCGCTACGGCGTAGAAGTGCCACCTCCTGGCGAAAGTTTCTGGAACTGGCTTGAACTCCACCCAGAAATCCCAATCATCATTACAGAAGGGGGTAAAAAATCGTTATCCCTGTTGTCAAAGGGATTTGTAGCCATTGCCCTTTACGGAATTAACGGCGGCTACCGCAGCAAGGATTTATTAGGCAACCAAGTCTTGCCCTACCTCATCCCAGATATAGCAAGATTTGCTGTTAAGGGGAGAAAATTTACCCTCGCCTTTGACCAAGACACCAATACAGAAACCCGACTCCGGGTTAACGCTGCCACTTTCCGCTTTAGCCGATTACTGACCGCCGCAGGATCAATAGTTGATATCGCCATCTGGGACGGTCAAAAAGGACTGTGTAAAGGCGTGGATGACCTGATAGTAACGAAAGGCGTGGCTGCATGGTCAACAGCCTTAAACCAAGCCCTTTCAGTAGCACATTGGCAGTTGTGGCAACGCTTAGAAAATCGGTTAACTTACGAACCCTCTTTACAACTGACCACAGCCGACTTATCCACCTTAGACATCAAAAATTTACCACAGCAAGGAATCATTGCCCTCGACTCCGGCAAAGGCACTGGTAAAACTAAATTTATCGCCAAAACCACAGCCAATTCCGAAAAAGCACTCTTAGCCGGTCACAGAATTGCACTCATCCAAAATTTGTGTCCCCGACTCGATATCGATTACCGTGGCGACTTAGATAAATTCAACGGCAATTTTATCAAAGGAGGAGCTTACACCCTCAGAATTGGTTTCTGTGTTGATTCACTCCTAGCCATTGACCCCAAAAAATTTGCCGGCTGTGACTTCATCATTGATGAAGTCGTCCAAGTAGTTCGCCACTTACTCACTTCTAGCACCTGCGCCCAAGACGGCAAACGTCCCGCACTCCTTGCCAGATTTGCCGAATTAATTAGAGTTGCCCGCCGAGTAATTATTGCTGATGCTGATTTAAACAACCAGACCCTACATTACCTCAAAGAATTCCGGGCCGACCCTACCCCTATCTTCTTAATTCGTAACGACTATCAACCCCAACCGTACCATGTAAAATTTATTCAGGCTACCAGTAAATCAGCCATCGTCAACCAGTTAATCACTGACGCGCAGAACATCCCCACGGGCAAGACGCTGTATGTCACCACAGATAGCAAAGCCACCAGCAAGACCACAGCGCGACTCCTACAAAAACAAATTCCAGGTATAAGAATACTGCTCATCAACTCAGAAACCAGTGGCAATACAGAGGAAAAAAGGTTTATGAAAAACCCCGACACTGTAATTGCTGAAGGATTGTACGACGTAATTATTTGTTCTCCCACAGTCGCCACCGGAGTCAGCATCGAAATCCCCGGATTCATTGAGAAAGTCTATGGAATTTTCACCGGCACATCATCCACTGACGCTGATATGTCTCAATCTTTAGTCCGTGTGCGCGACACCGTAGACCGCATAGTTTGGTGTGCCAAACGTGGGACAAATTACTCTCAAGTTTCTCGCTCCAGCAATTATCTAGAAATTAAAACACAATTACAACAAAGAACAGATGCCACCGTTAGTTTAGTTCGCTCTAACCTCAGACCAGACATTGTTGAAGGTATTGCTAATTTCGACTGGCAACAAAACCCCCATGTCAATCTCTATGCCCGAATTAGTGCCGAGCAGAATTATTCGATGATGAATCTCTGTGATGCACTAATGGTCAGGCTCAAACATGAAGGGCATCACATGACAATTGAGGAGCAGCAATCTGACTCAACAGTCAAGCTGTTGTTAAAGCAAGCCAAAGACGAAATCAAAAAAATGGAAGCATCGGCCATAGTCGCCGCCCCCGATTTAACTTACCCAGAAATTGTCCTGCTAGAATCCCTTGAAGCAGTTTCACCAGAAGACGCTCTAGCAATTACAAAATTTTATCTCAAAGACTTCTACTGTCTAGACGAGCTGACCGAGGAAGATGTCCTTTGGGACAAGGGCGGCCGACGACGCGGAGAACTGCTCAACTTAGAAGCGCAACTAAACCCTGAATTAGCTGTTGACCGAACCACTAAATCATTAGAAAAACAAGCTACTTGGAATCAAGCTGTTTGCCCTTGGGATATTTCCGGTACAGCACTGCGGCGACAGATGCGAGAAGCATTTGGATTAAATGACTTTTTAGATCCACACAAAGAATGGACTCACGCTGACATCAAACCCTATGCCGACAAGATTCGTCTCTATGCCCCAGAAATATTACACCATCTCAACCGCACTGTCAGCGACAAAATGAGTGATGTCAATGTTGTGCATCAAATGTTATCCCAGTTGGGAATTAAAGCGGCTTTTCGCTGGTCGAGGTTTGAGCCGGGTTTTGAGGGGAAAAAAATTAAAGTCTACCGACTTCATGCTGACCTCTGGCATAGCCTTATGTCCATATTACTTCGACGTGCCGAACGACGCGAAAGGCTTCATGATCCTGGAGACGATTCTGGATCAGCTATGGGTTTTAATACTCAAAATAATCTAGGAGATCCAAATCCACATCACCCGAAATCCCTTAGAGAAACATTGATTGGACTTGTATGTACCGTCACGGGAGATGATCACCAGTTCTTGGTACAGAGCCTCACATTAGATAGTAGGGCCAGATGTCAGAACTTAACCAGCAAGACAGTCGTTTTATTGCCGTTCACTGAACTTACACCAGTGAAACAGACGTGAAATCAACCCGATAAATTGTTGCTCTCATACTCACACTGCGATCTGAAGTTGCAGTGCTAGTTCGAGGTGATAAATTTCTCCCAATTTTCCAAATATTGCTTACATAAAAGTTTCCCTAACTCTGGTTTTTGCGCCTGATAGTCCCAAAAAAGAGCCACCTTTAATCATCTCTAACTCTTGTTCTGGTATCCACGTAGATAACCTAGCTTTATTGGCAAGACCTATTTTGTTCATATCGTAGTTTACTGCTTCAGTAAAACTGGCATCAAGTTCGTCAATTTTGTCGTATGTCCATTCAACTAAAGAACCAAAATTTAACTCAATCGCTCCCAACTCCAAAACAGATTGTCTGGTTTTAGATTCTTTGTACTTGATGAAAGATTTTTCTACTTCTTCACCCCAGTACAAATTTCTCACCACCACATAATCAACTTGATTACCGCAAAATTCCATTAACCGTTTGAGTTGAATAATGCTTTCTTTCCCCCGACCTAGTACCGATACCATAGTGATGCGATAGCCGAGGTTTGCATCTGTCATGTCTTGAACAAAATCCCGAAAATACTCCCCCACTCCCGACGGCAGATCCATCAACGCCACAGTAGGAGTTAACGTTGACAAATCATTTTGTAAAACATCTCTGACACCCCGTTGATTAAATTTAATTGTTTTTACGCCCCCTGGCACAACTCTGTTATAGTGCCTCCATAGTTGTGGATTATGAGGGTCACAGTCATACGCAATCACATGAATATCGTTAGCTAAGTACATATCCAAAAGAAACCTAGCCACAATACTTTTACCTATACCTCCCTTATCCCCAGTACACAGCACTATTCTTTGATTGAGTTCTGTTTTTTTTCGATTTCGAGGGCTTGTTTTACTCATAATTCAACCAGTTTATAAATCTTCATCCTTGTAAACTTTTGGTTGAAAGGCATAGTCATTAAACTCGCCCTGTAAATCTGATTCACCCTCTGGCTGTTGTGCTACTGGCTGTTGACTTTTTCTCTTGCCTTTGGCACTACTTACAGTTGATTTTTCAGCCTCACTACTGGCTTTAACTGCTGGTTGAGTTTCACTAGGTTGCTCTGATGACTGATTGTTGTTGTCACCCTCCTCAGATTTCTTTCGCTGACGGCTGCTTTTCCTCAACTCACCGATTAAATATTTAATCCGGCTACCACTCAAATTAATCCCCAAACCCTTCAGCATCTCTGCAACTTCATCGTAAGTGTAGCCGTACTTGTCAGAAGTCAGCTTTTCAATATACCGCCTCATCTTCCGAACAGCGTCCCTGTCCGATACATCCTCTCGTTGCTTCGGCTTTTGTTCCTTCAGCAGATTGATAGCCTTATCAATCTTGCTCTTAGTGATTACCTCTGGATTCTGATGCTCACTCATTGTTATTTTATGAATATTAATTAACTACTAATTATCAACTATTTGTAAAAATCTCCCCCGGCTTGTTTGAAAAAAGGTAATAAAAATTTGACTATTGCGGCTACGCCGATTGAGTGCATTACTCATGAGTTGCTGGTTATCAATTCGCTATTGCGGCTACGCCGTTCTCCCCATTCAATATAAGGCTTGAAAATTTAGCTACTGCGGCTACGCCGTGACCAAATTTTCATGTGGCGGCTACGCCGTAACTTTCATTTAATCTAAAAAATTTTTACTACTGCGGCTACGCCGTAACCAGATTTTCATGTAGTGGCTACGCCATGATGATTATTTAGTCCTGCCCTTGATAAATTCATTGCTGCGGCTACGCCATTTCCCCCATTTAGTCTAGATAAATTTATCTAGCCCATTGTGGCTACGCCTCATCTAAAATTCCCCCAATGCTTGATTTTTCGTTATTACGCCGGAAGCCGTTGCTATTCCCCACCGTAGTTGATAGGATTATCAGCACCACGACTATGCCGTATCCTGCCCCCAGCCCCTCGCTGTGTCTCAGTATATACGTAGCTTTTGACACCTCACCTACACCTAAATAGGGCTAGAAGCCAGCCATGCCTCAAAGCTGACGCTTTGTCTCGCTGCGCTCGAACGGCAGACTGGTTCAAGGGGGAGTTGCCCCCTTGAAAAACCCCCCTCGCAATGTCCCCAAATCTCTCGTTATGGCTAATCGCAAGCAGTCAAAAAGACTCGTCAGAAACCACCTCTTTTCACTGAGATTGAGTGATATCGAATTGGATCTGCTGCGAATCAAATCACAAGATGCCGGAATGTCAGCCAGTGAATTGATGAGGCGTAACGGATTGCTGCGACCACTGCCCAAAAGACTGAGTAAAATTAGCTTACAAACATATTGGGAACTAGGACAAATCGGCAACAACTTAAACCAACTCGTCAAAGCCACAAACACAGCCATAAAAATGGGTCGCACTCCACCAGCCAACCCAAAACTTTTACAAGAACTTCTAGAAGTGTTGCATCAGTGCAGACGAAACATTGCCCAAGCTGATACGGAAGAAACTGACTGGGAGGAGGACGAAGAAGATGATTGGGAAGCAGACGAAGGGTAGAGGTTTTCGCAGTCTCTTAGATTATTTAGCATCACGCGATGATGCCCAACTAATTGGCGGCAATATGAGTGGGAGAAATGCGCGGGAATTAACCAAAGAATTTAGACTGTCTCGACAACTAAATCCAGATGCCGAACGTGTTGTTTACCATGTCTCCCTATCAGCAGCCCCAGACGACAAATTAGATGATGAAAAGTGGAGTGAAATTGGCAATCGCTACATGAAAGAAATGGGATTTGATGCCAATCAATTCGTCATCTTCCGCCACCACAACACCGATGATGACCACATCCACATTGCCGCCAGTAGAATCAGGATGGATACAGGTAAACTTGTCCATGATTCTTGGGATTATGTACGCTCTGAAAAAGTCCTGCGACAAATCGAAATTGATTATGATTTAGTCCAAGTCCAAGGGAGTAAAGAGAAACTAACTCGCACACCCAGCACCGGACAAATTAGACGCATTAGACGAGAACAAGAAGAATTTTCACAAGGACAACGTGACTCTCCTCCACAACGCACCATCAAGGAGGAAATTCAATACTTAATTGAGTATATATCTTTTAATAATCTGAAAATGCCCGACTTTATCTTGTTCTTGCAGAGAACAGGTATCAGTGTCAAGATAGGATTTACCAGAAATGGTAAGTCCAAAGGAATTTCTTACGAAAAAGATGGAATTGCATTCAGTGGTACACAGTTGGGTGCAGCTTACACCTTTCCAGGATTGCAAAAACATCTAGGCATTAATTACCAACCACAACGGGATGACCTACGCATTTCGTGTCTGCTGTTAAAGCCTATGAAACCCTTACCTCCTGATGAGGTACAAAAGCTTTTCTGGCAACAAACAAAAGCTCAAGAAGCAGGGGAAGATGTACAGCAGCGAGAGAAAGAGTTATCGAAAAATCACCTTCCTTCTTCCCCACCACCCCCAGCTTCCCCAGCCCAGTCTCTACCACTTAGAGCAACTGCACCACCATTTACGCCCCCAGCAGAAGATGAGAGCCGATGGCCACTATTACAAAATTACCTAACTGAAAAACGTGGCATATCACCTGCATTTGTGGAAGGATTACATCGGCAGGGGTTGACTTATTTAGACCAACAGCGAAATGTTGTGTTTATCAAATGGGATTTAGATGGCAAAAAGTCAGGTGCATTGATATGGGATACCCAGAGCCGAGATAATCTCACTGTTGAATATGACAAAACCAACAAACCCTCACCCGGTTGGTTTCATATTAGTTTGGGTGGCAAGCCAAAGGAGAAAGTTAATAGAGTATTCTTGTGTGATTCTCCCATTGATGCCATGTCAATAGCAGAGATGGACATGATAGTACATAAAGGGTTGCCACCAACGAGAACAATGTACATGGTAGTGGATGACCCGAATAACTTGCCAGTAGAATATTTCAAAACTGCCAACAGAATTGTGCTGGCTTTTAATAACAATGCTCAGGGGCATGAAACCGCCCAAGTAGTTAAGAAAATGCTGCCTGTGGCTGAGAGAATTGCACCCGAAGGACTGACGTGGAATCAGATGATTTTGGAACGGCGACGGCAAAAGCAGTTGGAATTGCAACGGCAAAGACAGCTTGAGGATGAACTAAGTTTGTGATTTTAAAGTGCAGACTGAACTTGTTGTTGCGATTGCCTCCGGCACTGCGCTCCGCGCAATCGCGGAGGATGAAGCGGTTGCTCAAAAGGACATGAAGAAACTGTTTGAGCCAACTAAATCCACTAACCTGCTCATTGCCCTGCTGTCGTCACCGAGAGCGCAACGAGTTGTGAAATCTTGAAACCCTGCTTTCAAAAAATAGTTGATTGCCTCAATTGTATTATTTCTGTAGTTTTAAGTAGTCTTTTCGGAAACGACTATTCTTGAAAAGAGAATTTTGGCTCAAAAAACTGTCAAAACTTTTTGGCGTACTGTGCGTAGTCAACGATTTTTTAAAATGTCACAAATTAGCCACCCAAATAACATAGAGCTTCCATAACTTCATCATAAAAACATCACAAAATTCTTCTAGGAACTGCTGAGAACTACTTCTAATTTCCACAGAAATGCCACAGCTTTTGTTATTTTTATCTGAGAATTGACACAGAAATTACACAAAAGTTGTCTGAGTTTACTGATGTGTTTTATTACCTAAATTTTCCCTACTTAAACCTGTCAATATCGTGCAGCAAAAATGGATTAGTTAGGCTGTACTGCTTTCAAGACCGAGCTAGTACAAATTGCTCCAAGTCATGATGCTGACCTTTCCAAAATCCATGCTGAAACAGCATCCCCCTACTTTGGAATCATAAATAGCCTTGGGCGCAAATGAGTTAATTATCTATATAACTAGCCGCAAGTAAGAAAACAAATTAAGAAAAATTTGATGACTTAGCTCAATAGCTTTATTTATTAGGAGTTTCAGCCGCCGATGCTGCGAAACTTCCTTGCGCGACATTAGCTCATGCTTATTTGACAGTTAGAAAGTCTAAGTATTCTTCACAATTAAATTAAGTAAAATTGTCATACGTAAAGCCCATTTTTACGTATTAGGTTGTGGCAACATAAATGGATGCGATAAAGCTTATATACCTTGGTACACTAGGAGCAAACCTATAGCTGAATACACTGGAAAGTTAAACGTTCTAGTATTGTATTCGCCAATACAATGAACTCTAAGCAGTCTTCTGAGTCATCACCATCCGATTCTATGGCTTTTGGAACATCGACACAGAAGCAGGAAGATAAAGGCAACGAACTATTTCCTATTGTCGGGATTGCAGCATCTGCGGGCGGACTGGAAGCATTTACGCAGTTATTGAGTCACTTACCCATCGACACTGGGATGGCATTTGTGCTGATTCAGCACTTAGATCCTAATCAGAAAAGTCTGCTTACTGAGATTCTGGCTAAGACGACCCAAATGCCCGTCCGTGAAGTACAGAATGGCATGTCTGTAGAACCGAACCAAGTATATGTCATTCCGCCGAATGTGAAGATGACGCTTGCTCAAGGGGTGCTGCAACTGGTGCCCCGTGAGAAGATCAAAGGGAAATATATGCCCGCTGATGCTTTCTTGACTTCGTTAGCAGCAGAACTGGGAAGCAAAGCCATTAGTGTTGTTTTATCTGGAAGCGATGGAGACGGTGCAAAGGGATCAGAAGCAATTAAGGCCGCTGGCGGCATTACCTTTGCTCAGTGTGAAGAATCAGCACAATTTCGTGATATGCCGAACACTGCTATTGCCACGGGTGATGTAGACTTCATCTTACCACCGCCCAAAATTGCTGAGGAACTAGCTCATATTGCTCGCCATCCCAATGTAATCCGTCCGATTTCTTCGCAAATAGTTGAGCCATTCTCTGAAAGCGAGTCTGTTTTACATGCAATCTTTGCAATGCTTTCCACTGGTACTGGGGTTGACTTCACGTACTACAAGCAAACTACCCTCAAGCGGCGAATTGCTCGGCGGATGGTGCTGTACAAGCTGGAACGTCTTGAAGATTACTTCCAATATCTGCAAAATAATCTAGATGAAGTGCAAGCACTGTACTATGAGATTTTAATCAGTGTCACCAGTTTTTTCCGTGACCCAGAAGCTTATCAAGCTTTGAAAGAGCGAGTATTTCCAGTGATTGCCAAGGGTAAGTCAGTTAATGAGCCGATTCGGATCTGGGTGTCAGCCTGTGCAACCGGGGAGGAAGTTTACTCCATTGCCATTTGTCTAATGGAGTTTTTGGAGGATGCAATCCCCAAACCTACTATCCAAATTTTTGCTACAGACGTTAACGAGACAGCAATTGAAAAAGCCCGTTTAGGCATTTACAAGCCCAGCCAAATAGTTGATGTCTCACCAGAACGGCTAAGACGCTTCTTTTACCAAGTAGAGAGCGGTTATCAAATCAGCAAATCGATTCGTGAACTTTGTGTCTTTGCCAAACAAAACTTGATTAGCGATCCGCCATTTTCCAATCTGGATCTAATTAGTTGTCGCAATGTGCTGATTTACTTTGAATCTGTTTTGCAAAAGCAGGTGATGCCAATTTTCCATTACAGTCTCAAGCCCACTGGGTTTTTGATGTTAGGTATTGCCGAAAGTGCAGGAGAATTCTCCAACTTATTTACTTTAGCGGACAGAAAAAACAATATTTATACCAAAAAATTAATACCTACTCCCCTTAACTTTAACTTTGCGACCAGTAACTATCCCATAGTGAGAGTAACTCTTGACAGAGCCGCCATGAGTAATAAGACTTGGGATATTGTTGACTTAAATAAACAGGCTGACCAAATTGTTTTACATCGCTATGCCCCAGTTGGCGTGATGATTAACGACAATATGGACATTCTGCAATTTCGAGGGGAAACCAGTCCCTATTTGAAACCACCCTCTGGCGATCCCAGCTTCAATCTGTTCAAAATGGCACGAAAAGGGCTGCTGGAAGAATTGCGTACCGCGATTTATCAGGTGAAAAGGCAGGATATTTCTGTAAGAAAGGAAGGGATACAGATTGAAGGGAGTGACCCGTCCAGAAAAGTCAACGTTGAGGTGATTCCGTTCCAGGTTGACTCACTAGAAACTCGCTGCTTTCTTGTCTTATTTGAGGATGTACCTGCCTCAACAATTCAACAAGTGCCCGTCACAGATGAAAATGTAGAACAAGTAGTTACGGAGGATTTCCTCCGACTCCAAGAAGAACTGACAGCCACTAAGCAAGAACTGGCTGCTACTCAAGAATATCTGCAATTGATTACCCAAGAGCATGAAGCCACTACTCAACACCTGAAAGTAGCAAATGAAGAAATCCTCTCCAGCAATGAGGAACTACAAAGCACTAATGAAGAGTTGCAAACAGCCAAAGAAGAGGTGCAAGCAACCAACGAAGAACTGCATACAACTAACCAAGAACTGTATAGTCGCAATCTCGAATTACACCAGGTCAATAACGACCTCTTAAATTTGCTCAGCAGTGTCAATATTCCCATACTTATACTCACCAACGATTTACGGATTCGGCGTTTCACTCCTATAGCACAGCACTTATTCAATCTGATACCGACAGATGTGGGACGACCACTTAGCAATATCCGCTCTACTCTTAACGTTCCTAATTTAGAGTCATTGTTCACAGAAGTAATTGACACTTTAACTATTAAAGAACTAGAGGCGCAAGACCAAGATGGGCATTGGTACAATCTGCGAATTCGACCTTACAGAACTACAGAAAATCAAATTGATGGCGTGGTGATGGTATTGATGGATATTGATGCCCTCAAACGCAGTACACAGCAGTTGCAAGAAGCCCTTGATTATGCTGAAGCTGTGGTGGAAACTGTGCCAGAGCCTTTAATAGTTCTCAATTCTGACTTACGAGTCATCAAAAGCAATCGGGCTTTCTACCAAATGTTTCAGGTAACACCTGCCCAGACAGAACAGCAACTAATTTTTGAGCTAGGAAACGGTCAATGGAACATTCTTGAACTGCGATCGCTCTTGGAAAAAATTCTCCCCCATAATATTCAGATTCAAGGTTTTGAGGTTTGTTGTGTTTTTGAGAAAATTGGGCAAAAAACTATATTGCTTAATGGTTATAAAATTTTTCAACAAAGAAATCAGCAGATGATTCTGCTGGCGCTCCATGATATCACGCAGCAGAAGCAGTTTGAGGTAGAACGCGCCCAGCTATTAGCTCAAGAACAGTCAGCCCGCCTGGAGGCGGAGGCATCTAACCGAACTAAGGATGAGTTTTTATCTATTCTTTCCCATGAACTCCGTAACCCGCTCCACGCCATTCTGGGATGGTCACAGTTACTCCAGGAGCAAAAGCTTGATGCGGCTAAAACGAATCGTGCAATAGACATGATTCAGCGTAGCGCCAGGGTACAAACCCAATTGATTGAAGATCTCCTGGACATCTCACGCATTATGACTGGCAAACTCCGTCTAAACATTTGTCGAATTGATCTCATCTCTGTGATTGAGACAGCCCTTGATGTAGTCCAGTTATCGGCAGAAGCGAAAAATATTCAAATTGAATACCAACTGCAACCTGCAAGTGGGCAGTTACTGGGGGATTCTGAGCGTTTGCAACAGGTAATCTGGAATTTGCTTTCTAATGCCATCAAATTTACTCCTGTTGGGGGACGTGTTGATGTCACACTGGAGCAAGTTAATTCCCAAGCTCAGATTCGAGTCCGGGACACAGGTATTGGCATCAGATCTGACTTTCTGCCTTATCTCTTTGAACGCTTCAGCCAGGCTGACAGTAGCAAAACTCGTGCCAATCAAGGATTGGGGATAGGATTATCCCTTGTCCGTTATCTGGTCGAACTTCATGGCGGCACAGTTCAGGCAGAAAGTCCAGGTGAAGGCTTAGGGACAACTATCACCGTCACGCTACCGCTCTCCTTTAATCTTGAGGAGCGTTTTAGCCCTTGTGATGCAGAAGTGATAGATTTTTCCGGGCATCTCAAACCATCTGTTGATCAAATTCCTTCACTGGAGGGCTTGCACGTACTGGTTGTAGATGACGAGGCCGATATGCGTGAGTTAATGATCACTGCGCTGCAAAACTACGGGGCTGAAGTAACTGCTGTCAAATCTGCTGACGAAGCGTTCTCAATACTTACAAACCCGCCTGGGATGTATGATGTGCTATTGTCTGACATTGGGATGGCGAGCCAAGATGGCTACACCCTAATCCAGCGAGTACGCTCCCTTAGTGCTGAAGCAGGGGGACAAATTCCCGCTGCCGCACTTACAGGGTATACCAGTAGTGTTGATCTCCAAGAGTCAAAGAAAGCAGGTTTTCAAATGCACATTCCTAAACCCATCGAGCTAACCCAACTGATATTCATGATTGCCGACTTAGCTGGACGAACTAGAAATATTGAAGATACAAACCATTGTTAATACCTCAAATTATACAAATTCCAAGAAAGCCGCAACCTCGCAATAGAGATGCACCACATTGGCTCTCAAAATCGTTGCTATGGCTTGCTTGTGGGGACTAAAGTAAGAAACGAAGTGCAGAATTTTCTTACTTTGAGCATCTAACATTTAATGGTTGCTCTTTAGGGAGTAGCTTTCTTAATTCCTCAACCAATTGGGTTAGGAGAAACGTTTCTCCTAAATTCATTTTTAGCTAAAACTGTCGCTATACTGGGGCGGGTGCAATGCCAACATTAAAAAGCATCTACAGTTATCCATAACATTATGGGCTAAGTTGAAAATGGCTTTATTAATAACTCTATTCGCCATTCTTCTGCTAAACCAGAAATCTGGTTTTCTGTATTTATGGTTTTCTGGTTTCCTGGTTTTCTGGCTCTCCAAATTTTTGGATGAGTGCCTCAACAATAACTGAGGTTACAGTAATCCCTTGCTCTTTAGCTTTAGACATCCAGTAGCGTCGCTGGGATATAGGAACTTTGACACACAGATTAACCATTTGCTCAATTTCTGGTAAACCAGAACTCTGGTTATCTGTATTTATGGTTGTTTGGTTATCTGGTTCCCTGGTTTTCTGGTTTTCTGTATTTACTGCTATCTGGTTTTTCGGCTTTCTGGTTTTCTGGTTCTCTGGATTTATGGCGGTCTGGTTATCTGGTTGACTGGTTTCCTGGTTTTCTGGTTCTACTTCTCTAGCTTTTTTAATTAAATCTCCGTACTTGCTCATTTCAAAATCTCCATAACTTCCTTACCAAGTGAGGCGTAATCAGCCCAAGCTGTTTTTAAACGCAAGTCATCAACATCCCTAATGGGGACACCTGCCATTGCCGCTTTCTCAAAACCCACAGTTCGCCGGATCATCGACTGAAATACGGGGATGCCTCCATTCAATAAATCCTGACGCAGTGTTTCACCTTCTCTGCTGGGATATGGAGGAACAATAGTCAGCAAGCAACGATAGTTGGCATTCCCCAAGTCTTTCACCATCTCCAACATTGGCTCAAGGCTTACAATGTCTGGTTTGGTGGGCAAAATTAGAAGGTCGCAGCCCTTAGCTAATTCCTTTAAATCATCCGAGTCAGGTCTAGCTGGTGTATCTATGACCACAAACTGAGCATCGGCAATTACTTTAAGTGCTTGGCGTTCATCCACAGTAGGGAAAGGGAATGACCCGCGTTTTGACCAAGCCAGGGCTGTACGGTTCTGGTCGCCATCTACAAGAACTGTTTTACCTATTTCACTAAAGAAAGTTGCAAGATGCACTGCTGTAGTGCTTTTTCCGACTCCTCCCTTGTACCCTGTGATAGTAATAATTTTCTTAGGACTGTCCATATATCTGGTAAACCATAAGTCTGGTTTTCTGGTTATTTGGTTTTCTGGTTTGGTCTACATCATAACTCTCATAACCAGTAATAGCCAGCGTCTAGTGTCTGTTTACACATTACTTACATCTGAAAACTTCCGATTATCAGCGTTGATGCTTTAGTTTATGGGAAGCATGAATTTATAGCTAATTTGGGAAATATATATTTAAACGCCAAATTTCGCAATCTTGCCAGGAGAACTCATTAATTCACCTGAATGTAATTTTTTTTGTTTTAATTACTGAATAACATGAAAAAAAACAATTACTTTTTTCGAGATTATAAAACTAAAACAGCTTTAGAAAAAGATATTAAAGACCTGATTGGCAGTTATGCTTTTAACCAGGAGTTTGAGTCAGAATTGCTTAGTGATTTGATTGCACAAAAGCATTATTATTGCTCATTTCATGGTATTAAAGCGTTACAATTTAAAAAACAAAAGAATTATAATAGTTATGATTTTTATGGCTTTTTTACAACTCTAGGATGGCATAAAGTGTCATGGAGAAAGTGTATTTATCCTGAGAGTAAAGAATTGATTGTTAAACAAGCTTTACGAGATGCGATACAGCCTTATAGCTCTGAACGTAAACGCCAATACCCTATTTGTGAGCGATGTTTCAAAGAACCATCAGAGGAGACAGACCACATAGATCCAGAATTTGATGTTATTGCTAAACAAGCACTGGAAACGCTTTCAGATAAAGATTGGGAGTCAATTATGATTAATTCCTTCGATTTTTCAATTAAGGAACCTTTTCGACTACCAGAGAACAATCCAGCACTAATATATACCTTAGAAGCTCACAAGACCGCAAAGCTACAAGCTGTGTGTAAAAAATGTCATAATGCAAATGCTAAAGAGCGAAGAAAGAAAACTTAGAAAGATAGAAGCTCAGTTTCCATAACTTATCCTCAAGACTTAATGTCATTTACTTCAAGGTTTCAGACATCTTGCGGGTTTTGGAGCTATGCCGGAAATAGCCCCCTGGTGAAGCACCTAAAACAATCGTCGGCATACACTCAAAAACCCGCTTTCAGTTTAGGGGGTAGCGTTCTTAATTCCTCAAACAATTGGGTTAGGAGAAACGTTTCTCCTAAATTCATTTCAGGGTTTACCCTGTCGCTATAGGGGTAGTGTTACGGAAGCTGCGGCCAGGGGCAAACTAAACTGTATAGTTTAAAAATGAGAAAATTTTCTTGTACGAACACTTTTAAAAGTACCGAATTTACAATTGGAGTTGCTACTTTGACCAATTTCAACACAGGATGCTCGGTCAGCAGAGGCAATTAAAGACCCAATGCCTGGGTAAATTTCCGACTCTACGTAAAGGCGGAACTTCAAACACGGTTGGCAGCCATCTCGGCTCCATGCCAAAAGCGCATCATTAATTACTACTTTCTCCTATATTCTTTCTTAGCTCAATCATTTCTACAGCTTTGTTATAAAGTTCTCGGTTTCCTTGTTCCTGAGCTAATTGTTTAGCCTTCTCCATGTCAGCAAGTCCTTCATTACCTTTTAATATTGCTCCACGATAAAAATACGCTTCAGCGTAGTCAGGTTTTAATTTTATAGCTTCAGTATAATTAGCAACTGCTTCACTAGCTTTTCCGACAATATGGCTATAAGTACCACCCAAAGAAAAATAGGCTTCTGGATTATTTGGATTAATTCTGACAAATTGAGTATGATCTTCTATTGCTCCTTGCAAATCAGGTATCTTGAGACTTAAACGAGAAATGCCTCGTTTATTGTAAGCTTCAGCATTATTTGGGTTGATTCTAATAACTTCGGTGAAATCTTCTATCGCTCCATGAAAATCCTGTAAAACATCGCGGGCAATTCCACGTTTTAAGTAAGCGTCTGCATAGTTAGGATTAATTCTGATAACTTCGGTGAAATCTTCTATCGCTTCCTGGTAGTATCCTGTTTTAAACTTGTACTGACCTTGCTTGAAATAATAGTCAGCCTTGGATTTATGTTCTGGACTTGTAACAATATTGGTTGTATTAGTAAAATTGCTTTCTTTAAAGTTAGAGCATGAAGTAGCACCAACTAACACCAAAGCTATAAAAATTTTGGAAAACTTTATTTTAAACATATATGTAAGTTATTTTTAATTAAGCAAAAAATTATTTAGTATTTTGTAAGGATTCAGGTGGCAGAGTATTGACAAAGGGAACACTTGAGGGAGAGTATCACAGATATGAACCAGAACCTGCCTCAAGAATTAGATCGAGAAAGCTTGAACCAGTTATCGAAAGAAGAACTGGTAGAGATAATTATTGAGCAAAGCAAGGTAATACGTGAGTTACAGAAAATCATTGTAGAACTACAGCAAGAAATAGAGCGTTTAAAAGTCAGTAGGGATTTAGATAGCTCTAATTCGTCGAAACCACCGTCTGGGGACATTTTGAAAAAGAGCGAAAATAAAAAAGCACCTACTGAAGACCAATCAAATCAGCCGAAGAAGAAACCGGGTGGGCAGCCGGGACATCAAGGTAAGACTCGTAAGGGTTTTGGGAGAGTAGATCGCTATGAAATTTTACATCCTACGAATTGCGTTTACTGTGGTCAAAAAGCATTTGCGTCTGTGGCAGTAAAAGTAGAAAAACAGACTGTAGCGCAATTAGTGGAACGCCCCATAGAAATAGTTGAGTATCAACGCCATACTTGTGTGTGTGAGTGCTGTGGCCAGGTACAAACTGCTCCTTGGCCACAAGATATCATCCCAGGACAAGATTTAGGAGTGTCTTTACAGGCGTTTTTAGGATGGGCAAATAATTATGCACATATGCCCTACGAAAAACAGCAAGAAATGTTGTGGGAATTGGGGCAAGTTGAAATTGGGTTAGGAACTTTAGTCGCCACCAATGAACGAATCACTAAAGCAATTGAACCAAGCATTAGTGAATTAAGTGATTGGGTAAAACAGACACAACCTAACATCCATGTGGATGAAACACCTTGGTCAGTTAAAGGAGTTAAAGAATGGTTGTGGGTAGTTGCCAATTCTGATTTTTGCCTGTTTACTGCGGCTGATACTCGTTCTAGATCTGAATTAGAGACAATTTTAGGAGCTAAATATACAGGGATACTTAGCAGCGATGATTTTAGTGTTTACAATGGTTATGCTGTAACTGACCAACAGAAATGTTTGGCTCATCTACGCCGTCACTTCAAAAAATTAATTCAACTTCCAGGTCTTCACAACCAAGCTATTGGTGAAGCGTTTGTTGATTTAATTGATGAAGCTTTTAGAAGTTATGCTCAATGGTTTGAAACTCTTGACTCCAACAGTTACAACGATTGGGTCAATCAATTCAAATCTAAATTGCAACAAACACTTAATCAGTGGATTGACCTTGCAGGAGCTACCGCAGGCCAACTTTTGCGCTCTTTACGCGATAAAGCTCATCAATGGTGGTATTTCCTTGAGCATCCTGAAATTCCTCCTGATAATAATCAGGCTGAACGCTCACTTCGTTTGGCTGTGACAAAACGTAAGGTTAGTGGCGGCTCCCGTTCGATGGAGCGGTTTCAACACACTGCTAATTTGTTGACGGTAGTACAGACTTGTCGCCGTCAAGGTAAGTCTGTCATTGATTTTTTTGCACAAGCTCTAATTGCTCATTCTCATAATTCTGAGTCTCGCCCTTCTTTACTTCCGCAATATTAGACCTGAATCCTTACAGTATTTTCATTCGCTTGGTTCTATGTACCAGCGAAAAACAGTTTCTTGGTTTGCTCCATTATTTGCTGTTACAACAGATAAAATCTCTCCATAAGCACTTTCAAATTGAAAAAGACAAAGACCTAAACCTGTGCCAGCACAATCTACAATTTCTGTATAACCTTTTTTAGTAAAAAAATAATCTACAGGGGAACTTCTTTGAGAATTTCTTAGTTGTTCTTGATTAAATATTGCTTGCCAACCAGCTTCTAATAACATCTTCCTGGCTTTTGAATAAGGCATATCTTGTTTGAGCTTTGGCAATTCTTGTCTTACACAAGGCTTTTTACCTGTATCTTGTGTTGTTGTTTGTGCAATTGCTCTAGTACCGACGCTAGGGCTAATAAAAATACTTGCTGCTAATACTGAATTAATAATTAATTTATTTATATTGATGTTCATTGCTTCCATCTCATCTGGGATTATTAGTTATAGTTCCCAGTATGCTGCTGAGAATAACTAGATATTGCGGTCATTGTGGTCGGGTAGCAAGACTATATTGATATAATTCCGCTTGAAGAATATTGTGATCAGATAGGTAGACGAGCAACGGATGTGATTATCTTCTTTGTTTGAGGATTGCCCTAAAACCCAATCACCGAAACCGCCTTTCGCTTCTGCTCAGGCGTAACCTCCAGATAACGCTGCAACGTCCCCAGGTCGCTGTGGCCAGAGATTTCTTGAATAGTTCTCAAAGGTATCCCCGCGCTGGACATCTGCGTGAGAGCCGTTCGCCTAAACGAGTGGGTGCTGACTCCTTCTACTCCAATCCGCTTGCAAGCATCACGCAAAATCTTGTCTGCCATGAATCGGGTCAGCCGTTCAGTTACACCACGCTTACCAGGAAACATCACCTCCCTCTTGGGCTGATACTCCGCCAATATTGCTGCTAGTGCTGGTGGAATGTCTACAATCCGTGTTTTGTACTTACCTTTGGTGGTAGACTTGCGGAAAGTGATAGTTCCCGACTTGATATCAGTCAAGTTGAGAGCCAACGCTTCTGATACGCGACAACCAGTAAACAGGCAGATGCCAAACAGAGCGCGATCGCGTGGAGTAAGTAAACCCTCAGTGAACAATCGCCTTAATTCGTCTTGGCTGAGTATTTTGCCTTGTCCGTTGCCGCTAACCTTCATCTTTTCTACTCTCTAGGGCATTACACCAAATGTTGAAAACGTGTAATCAATCCCTGAAAGTATTGTATCTTCGTTGGGGTCCCACAAGCGACAACCAGCCATCAATTTCTACTTATCATTCCCAATCGCTACAACCCGCATTCTTTCGTTGAACTATAAAACCTGCTTATGGAGTCTGCACTTGTACCAGCATCAGGTATGATCTGTCCCTAGCTTGTGCCGGACACTGATGAGAGGAGAATTATAACCTAATCCACAATAAAACGCTAGATTTACTGTAATATCCTAAAATAAGTTTGACTCTGATAATCTTGATGGGTGCAGCTTATAAATCCGCAGTTAATCTTGAACTTGAATACGAGTGCGAACAGAACTGGTTATTTTTGACTGTGATGGAGTGTTGGTAGACAGCGAGACATTGAGCAATCGTGTTCTTGTCCAATTTGTTGCAGAGTTAGGGCTTACACTCGACCTTAAAGAAGCTATTTTATTATTCAAGGGTTGCAAAATGACTGATTGTGTTGCTGTCATTGAGCAAAGGCTTGGAAAAATGTTACCGCCAGATTTTGTGACTCAGCTTCGCGTCCGCACTGCCGAGGCATTCGAGCGTGAATTGCTGAGTGTGGAAGGAATAGAGGCATCTCTTGACAAAATCAATTTACCTATCTGTGTTGCTTCCAGTGGGCCACCCGAAAAAATTAAGTTAGCTCTGCGTGTCACTAATCTGCTGCCTCGATTTGAAGGGCGTATCTTTAGCTCGTATGAGATTGGCAGATGGAAGCCTGCACCCGACTTATTCTTATATGCAGCTAAAAATATGGGAGTTCAAGCTGCATATTGCACTGTTGTAGAAGACAGCGTTTTGGGTGTGCGTGCAGGTGTTGCTGCTGGTATGAAGGTCTTGGGTTACACTACTCCGAGTGAGGCTTCTTCACTCCTAGACTGTGGAGCGCAAGTCTTCTACTCCATGTACCAGCTACCTTCTTTGCTGTCACAGCATTAAAAATTTTGTATTAACTGTAAGTTCTTCTTTGCAGTTTTTGTCTGTCTGTTGTGATCGTGTCTGTCTAGAACTCTGTCTACTAATTCCCTTGCTGTATAAGGATTCTGTCTAATTCTGTCCATTAATAGCGTCTGCCTGAAATGAGACACTGCTATAAGTCTGCTTCACCCTCAACCTGTTGGGTTCTTTTTTTCGGAATTGGCTTGGGTGGAGGATTGCTACGCTCTCCATTTCCTCCTTTATGGTCTTTCTTAGATGGTCGCTGCCCTTGGTGCTTATTCTTTTTAGACTCTTGCTGGACTGTGGCTTTATCTTGTTTAGAGGCTTTGAGAAATTTGGGTGCAGTTTCTTGTGGTGGTGCGGTGAGGGCCACAAAACCCCAGACATTACGCCCTGGTAGAAATTTCGCCTTCAGGGTGACAAATACTGGATGTCCAAGCTGTTCTTTCGGAACTTTGGGATTAAATCTAAAGGGACGAACAGGTGCATCCTTCCACAGCAACGGTAAATGGCTGGACTTCATGAATTTCACCTTCCGGGCTGGTTCAGCTTGCTTAATATATTCCAGTCTTTCTCTTGTAAAGTTGCGGAACACAGAGATGCACGGAGTTGGGCAGACGGGGATAAACTGCCACAGTCCTGATAATTTAAACTCTAGGTCTTCTAAATCTCCTGAGACTACATCTTGGAATCGCCCTCTGTCAAAGCCTACTAGCTGAAACGCGATTTGATGGGGTTGCTCTTTTTTGGGGAAATGAATTGCTTTTGGATAAACCACCAGCCTAAAAGTCCGATTGCCAGTTGCTTCTATTTCTTTCTTGAGAGCCTGAAATACTCTCAGTTTCTGCCCAATGTATAAAAGTGCGTATTCATTTCGACCAATAGTTACAGTGCTGATGCCCTCTGACTTTAAGTTTACTTCCCCTGTAATTACGCCAATAGCTTGAAATATCGCTCCTGAAGCTTCAATAGCATCTATTTGGGATTCAGTATCAAGATTTACTTGTTCATCATCAGTTGGGGCTGACTGTGCAGGATCTGCCTCTACCTCAGTTGTAGAAAGCTCTGTTGACTCTTGAATTTTTGACTCTTGAGGTTGGACAAGCGGCAACTCAATATTAGTAGACTGATTGGGCGTGGGTGAGGCAGATGCCATAATTGTTTTTTAATCGTGGTCTGATTCAATATTAAACGGCCACATTATTGATAAATCGTTGCTATCAAAACCGATATCAATTTTCTCTCCACCAGCGTCTAGATATGGTGTAGACGGAAATCAACTGTAAATAAAACTTACCTCCCTAGTGGCGCGGGAACATTTCATGCTACGGTCTGACTGGTTTTATAGGAAATTTTATATAAAATGGACGTTTTTGAAGAAAGCAGTGGCAATGTATTTGCTGACCTCGGTTTGTCAAATGCGGATGAACTTTTTACTAGGGGAAAGATAGGGATTCAGGTACTACGCCTTCTGAAACAGCGCCACCTGAAACAGCGTGAAATCAGCGAACTTCTTGGCATTCCACAGCCAGAAGTATCTCATCTAATGAAAGGAGAATTTCAACGGTTCAGCGAGGGCAAACTGCTCATTTTCCTCAAGCGACTTGATACGGAAATTACCTTACATCTTCGCTCTCGTTACGCGCAGGGCGAATCTGCTGAAACGGTGATATCGCTATAGGGGGTAAAGACAAGATACGCGCAAAATTTATCACTGCTGACAAGGATTTGAAGGTGATCATGCTAAATGACGAGAAAAGTATTGAAATGACTATTTACGAAGGTAATAAATATATCTTAGGAAGATTGCAAGGAATTCAGATGATGCTTATGGCTGCACATAAAGGAAGTGCAATTGCAAGCAATAACACGAAAGGTAAAGAAAGAGAAAGCTTCATCAATTTATTCTTGTCTAACATCTTGCCTCCTCATTTCCGATTTGGTTCGGGAGAAATTACAGATTTGAGTGGAAACCTGAGTGGACAGCTTGACATTGTTATTGAATACCCTCTTTTACCAAGCATCCAAGTACCTACATCTAGTGCAGAGACTCGACTATATCTTGCCGAGGGAGTAGCCGCAGCGATTGAAGTTAAGTCAGATTTAATTGGTCAGTGGCAACAGGTGAAACAAACTTCTGAGAAAGTTAAGCAACTTCGACGGAGGTTTAGTGCCAGTAGAGGATTAGCGCCTAATAGTGTTCCTTTATTTGCAGTGGGCTATACAGGATGGAAATCTATAGATGTTGTATGGCAGCACTTACAAGAAGGAATTGTGGATGGAATTCTAATTATTGAAGATGGTTTATTTATTTGGAATCCCACAATATTACCAGTAACTCAGTTATCTGGAACAGTCACGGGAGCTTGGGCGCTTTGGGGTTTAGTTGTGGCATTGCATCGGCTTGGAACATCACTTCAAAGCACAAGTCTTGATTTGGCACTATATGCTAGGCCTGACTGGATGATTATTAAAAAAATATGTAATAGACTAAATGATGATAAATCAGTTGAAGTAAATTTTTATGATTTTATAGACGAAGAAGGAATAGATACAGAGGAGGGGGAAAAAATTCTGAAATCGTTGAAGACTGAAGGTTTTATTGAGATTATTACTTCAGAAGACAGTGAAGAAATAAAATTAAATTCAGTAGTGAATATCAAGATAACTCATGAAGCAATTAAGTTTACACAAAATATGAATACACCTTTTGAGTTAACTTAAGTGCTGTCTACCAGACAGCGCCAGCCTACCTACTGTCTGCCTTCTGTCTAGCCCTGTCCCTTACTGTGTCTACCTTCTGTCTATTTCTGTCCGCACTGTCTCCTGTCTGCTGTCTGGTCAAATCTGGGTTAATTTAATGATTCCCTCCCCTACCCAATCAGCTAAATGCACCCCCACAATCTCATACATCCATCCCTTAATTTGCTCCACTGTAAACCGTTCTCCCTTAACTTTAAAACTAGGTTGAATATCTTTTACAGAGGCTTCTATCTTCTCAGTTCTGGTTAAATAATCAAATAATTGTCGAGCCATTGGAGATAACTTATCTCTCCCAGTGCGGCGTTCATTGGCGTTAACAACTCCCTCAAATTCCAACTGATAAACCCGCTCCATATATTCTCTATCTA
>NZ_CAWUDM010000088.1:0-25264 GCF_963920855.1 Nostoc sp. CCY0012
TTTCTCAAATTGTTGCCACATCTCATCTTCAACTGCCTTGTCACCCGTTAAGAAAAATGGTAAGTTTTCTCCAAAAAACCCTTTCAAATAACATTACAATCATTTCGTGAATAATTAAACTGCCTTAGATGGTCGGGCAATTTAGCTTCTTTTTTGCTTGCTTATTCCGGAAAATAACAGAAGCGGGATAGCAAACGATAGAGAATGGAGATATGTCTTTTGAGTTAGCTGTTGTTGATGTAATGACTCTCAATACGGTTCGGATAACAGTATTAGTCTGATTTTTCACATCATGTGGAAAAGTCCACGAAAATCTAACTTCCATACCAGAAATTCAAAGTCTCTCCTCACAGCAGGAATTACCCCACCTGTAAAACTAGCACCTCATCTTGTGGAGAAATGAGCGTTGTACCCACTGGCAGCACAGCTAAAGCATTGGTTTGAGCTAAATTAATTAAATTACCGGAACTGTTACTACCACCTGCTTTGTGAAATTCGTAAATGCCATCAACTAAATGTAAGCGTCCCCACAGGTAAGTTTCCCGCTTACCATTGGATTTTAATTCATCATGCGATCGCGCTTTTACAAATACTGGTTTCCAACCTTGAGCTAACCCCGAAAGTTTCTTAATAGCCGGTTGCACAAATCGCCAGAAAGTCACCAAAGCTGAGACAGGATTTCCCGGTAATCCAAAGTAGATGGGGGACTGAGAACTGGGAAAAGAAGCAACAGTCAGAGGTTTACCTGGACTGATGGCGACAGAGCGAATATGAATTTTAGCTCCCAACGATTCGAGAATTTGATCAATATAGTCATAATCCCCTACAGACACACCACCGGAAGATAAAACTATATCAGCGTTAGCTATGGCGTAGGAGATCGCTTCTCGTAAAGCCTCTGGATGATCTTTAACAATACCTAATAATATCGGTTCTGCCCCATTCTGTTTTACCAAAGCCGCTAAAGCATATTGATTGGAATCGACAATTTGACCTGGATTCAGGGGTTTATCTGGTGTGACTAATTCATCACCACTAGAAAAAATTGCCACACGGGGACGACGGTAAACACTTAATTGCGAACACTGCGCCGCTGCTAAAACGGCAATTTCTGGAGAATTTAATTTAATTCCTGCTGGTAATAGTTGTTTTCCTGCTTGATAAAAAGCAGCTTTGTGTCTGACAAATTCTTGGGGTTGTGGTGCAGCCAAAATCAACACCCGATTATCTTCCCGGCGTGTTCTTTCCTGCATAACTACAGTATCCGCCCCCTGTGGCATCACTGCACCTGTGAAAATTCGTGCTGCTTGCCCTGCTTGGAGTGTAGACTGGGGTTGATATCCTGCGGGAATTTCTTCAATAATTTCTAAATTAGCTGGCTGTGCTTCGTGAGAGTGCTGCACATCTTCATACCGGACTGCATAGCCATCCATTGCTGAATTATCCCAATGGGGAAAATCTAATTCACTAGTGACGGGAGTGGCCAAAATGCGATTATCTGCGCCTAATAAATCAACAGTTTCTATATCCCGTTGAGCATCTAACGGTTGCACTAAATTTAAAATAATTTCCTCGGCATCGCTAACTAATAACATGACGCATGACTCCAATTTTTGACACTTTTCGCTACTTAATCTATATTTTTGACACTCACAATTCCCTTACCGAAGAGGCAGGGGAGCAGGGGGCAGCACTTTGGCTTACCTCGACTTCGCTCGGTACAAGTCGCTCAGTGGAAGGGGGCAGGGGAGAAAGATACTGAAATTCTCCTGCAAAAAGGGTTTCAAGCCCCTAAATTTATTTATGGGGTTTCCCCCCTGCTCCTTTTCCCCCTGCCCCCTGCCTCTTATTGACCAGTCTCTCTCATCTGTTACCGAGTCAAACTGTTTTTCTTGTTCTGGGTTATCTGGTTGGTTTTCCTCTGTCATGCAGTTTGCTATTCACATTAATATTGAAAACAAGAAGAATGATTAGGACTTCCAGAAAATAAATTATCCAATTTACTTAGATGAAATCTGCCTTTCTTCCCCCTGCTCCCTGCTCCCCTGCTCCCCTACTTCTTTAGCCAACCTCTTTTAAAATAAATGCCTATTTTGTATGACTATAGAACGAGTCCCGCAAGTACACTATCCTAAAGCTGAGATTGGACGCAGAGGAATGGCACTAGGACTAGATTTTCTAGCTGCTTGGTTAATCAGTTCTATCTTGGGTGGTAATCAACTCGGCATCCAGTTTGTGCAAATTTTAGTTTTTCTTTTCTGCTGGGTGATTTTTCGGGTGGTGATAGTTTACAACAATCAAGGGCAAAGTCTTGGGCGTTGGGCCTTTGATTTGAAGATCCTCGAAGTCAAAGATGGACAAATATCAGGCAGAATCCCTACCTTGCGATCGCTACTCCAGCGAGAGGCTATAATTGGCGTTGGTGCGCTTTTGGTGTCCATTGCCTTAAGCAACATCAGAGCTAACCCCACAGCTATACTGCTATTACTTCCCCTGGCTATTGACTGTGGTGCGGCTTTATCTAATACCCAAATGCGGCAAGCTTTGCATGACCGCTACGGGGGAACTTTTATCGTTTCTTCGCGTCGGGGCTATTCGCTAGATATAAAAGTTAAGCGATTAGTTGATAAATTGGTGCGTAGTGTGAGAAGATAGTAATTTGTGTTAATTCTCCTCAGGCTTTACTGTTTGTAAGATTATGGCTAAGAGTAAAGGTGTCCGCATAATAGTGACACTAGAATGTACTGAGTGTCGTACTAATCCAGACAAGCGTTCCCCTGGTGTATCACGTTATACAACCAAAAAGAACCGTCGCAACACGACAAACCGTTTAGAACTGAAAAAGTTCTGTACCCATTGCAACAAACACACTGTTCACAAGGAAATTAAGTAAGGATGAGTTATTATCGTCGTCGCCTGTCTCCCATTAAGCCAGGAGAGCCTATAGATTATAAAGATGTTGATTTGTTGCGTAAGTTTATCACCGAGCGGGGTAAAATATTGCCACGTCGAATCACTGGGCTTACATGTAAGCAACAAAGAGAATTGACATTAGCCATTAAACGTGCGCGGATTGTGGCTTTATTGCCATTTGTCAATGCGGAAGCTTAAAAAAGTCATGAGTTATGAGTGATGAGTTATGAATCAAAACTCTTAACTCAGAACTTCCAGTATTTAAATTGTTCACCAAAATAATTGCGAGAGTTGTGGATAAGGGGACGCTAGTTGAATTTAGGGTTCAAGGCGATCGCCGTCTGGGTGTAGTAGATCGCCCGGACGGCAAAACCCGCTGGTTAGTGGTAGATGAACGCAGTCAATCCCACAGCCTCGCGCCTAGACAAATTACTTATACAGTTAACGGACAAACCTACAAGCAATCTGACATTGCCCGTTTTCAGGAGCAGGTTAAACCTTATTTAGATCCCTCTAGTCTAGAAGTAGCTTGGGAATTGCTGGTGGAAGATGGCGAAACAGTCACACCAGCCCAAATGGCAAACCTGCTGTTTTCAGAATCAGATGCAGCCCCGTGTTATGCCGCCCATTGCTTGTTATCAGAAGACAAGCTTTATTTCAAACAAAAAAGTGAAGCTTATGAACCGCGAACAGCGGCCCAGGTGGCAGAACGCAAACACCAAATAGAAGTAGAGGCGCTCAAAGCTAGGGGACAGCAGGAATTTTTGGCTCGTGTAGAACAAGCACTCCAAAGTGAAGCCGTAGATTGGCAGCGCCACGATCGCCAGCGATTAGAAGCACTGGAAAAATACGCCTCACTACTGGCAGATATCATCCGCATGGGAGTCAGTTATGACAACCTTGCACGGGCCTATCCTCCGCCAGCCCCAGTTTTAGAAACTATGAATATGCTGGGGCGTCCCGCAACTCCCCAAGGAGCCTTTCAACTATTAATAGACTTGGGTTGGTGGGATACCCATGAAAACTTGTTCCTGCGTCGTTCTGGAATTTCGGTTCAGTTTCCTAACAAGGTATTAGAAGTGGCGCAACAGCGTTTGGATTTTCCCCCAACTGATTCAGATACAAATCGCCTAGATTTGTCTCACCTAAAGGTCTATACAATTGATGATGAAAGTACGACAGAAATTGACGATGGTTTAAGTTGGGAATTACTTCCAGATGGGCGAGAACAACTGTGGGTACATATTGCAGATCCCACCCGGTGGTTAGTACCAGAAGATGAGTTAGATTTAGAAGCCAGAAAACGGGGAAGTACAGTTTATTTGCCCACGGGAATGATTCCCATGTTCCCAGAGATATTGGCGACAGGCCCCATGAGTTTGGTGCAGGGAAGGGTTTGTTTCGCCTTAAGCTTCGGGGTGATTTTAGATGAAACCGGGGCGGTAGAAGATTATTGTATTCATCCCAGCTTGATTAAACCAACTTATCGCCTCACCTACGAAGATGTCGATGAGATGTTGGAATTAGGCGTAGAAGCAGAACCAGAAATTGAGGCGATCGCTAACTGGGCCAAGCGGCGTAAATCTTGGCGATATAACCAAGGAGCCATCAGCATCAATATGCCAGAGGCGATGATCAAAGTCAAAGGCGACGAAATTGACATTGATATTTTAGATGATTCCTCATCGCGGCAGTTGGTAGCAGAAATGATGATTTTAGCTGGCGAAGTAGCTGCCCGTTATGGTCAAGCTCATAACATACCTTTGCCCTTTCGTGGTCAACCACAGCCAGAATTACCCCCTGAAGAAGAATTAATCTTACTACCGGCAGGATTTGTTCGCGCCTGCGCCATGCGTCGTTGTATGCCCAAGAGTGAAATGAGTATCACACCCTTGCGCCATGCTGGTTTAGGTTTAAATACATATACTCAAGCAACTTCGCCGATTCGTCGTTATAGTGACTTACTCACTCACTTTCAATTAAAAGCCCACTTACGGGGTGAAGTTCCGCCCTTCTCAGCCGAACAACTCAAAGAAGTGATGATGACAGTCACCTCTACCACCCAAGAAGTGACAATGGTAGAACGACAAACTAATAGATATTATGCTTTAGAATATTTGCGTCGGCATCCCGACCAAGTTTGGTCTGTAACAGTCTTAATGTGGTTGAGAGAAGACAGCAACTTGGCACTAATTTTGTTAGAAGATTTGGGTTTACAATTGCCGATGTTTTTTAAACGTACGGTCAGTTTAGGCGAACAAATTTTAGTGAAAGTTAGTCACTCTGATCCGCAAAAAGACATGATTCAGTTCCAGGAAATCATTTATCAAGAAAGCTATCAGTCAGCATCAAATTAGTTGTCAGGAATAATCGGGATAATTTTGATTCATGGCTAAAGTCTTCATCTTCAACTGTTGACTGTTAATTGTTGCACCGCCATGAGCTAGTAATTCCGTGAATTATGATGTTGATAAACTACTGAAAGTGCCTAAAAAGGAGAAGTAAGCGGGATATTGTACACGTTTTGTATATGCTGGAGGTTGTTTATCGAAATGCAACGCCGTATTTGATTTAATCTGTGAACACGCCAGCAAATGTGTAAAGTCGGCAGTATGATAAAGGTATAAACACTGTGTATTTACGTCACTATATATACGAATATCGGCTATCAAACCTTTACTATAAAGTAACTCACAGCCTTATTTTGATATACAGACATTTTTGAACCTAATTAATTTTCGCAGAGAAACATAATATCTTAGTGCTAGAGTAGCAGATTTGTTATTTTGGCTTTTTTTAGTACAATTGTTCTATGCCAAATGAGATAGACACAGTAACCAACAGTAGTTCTAAAGTATGGCTCGCGGTGAAATTATCAGAAAACTCTTCAAAAGCTTCTCTCGCAACGAGAGAGAAGAGTTTTTGGCTGCGGCTAACGAACTGATTGAAGAAGAAAGAAATAAAAATCACATCCTGCTGGCTAGAGATTTGGAAAAGCTGCTTCAAAATGGGAATGGTTACACTAAACCCCTAGCAGCTAATCTATCTCCCTGGAATCAATTTCCTGAACCACCCAAAGATAAAGACACTGGACTGGCTTTACTGGATGTCAAGCGATTTGACTTAACCTGGGATCACATTGTCCTCAGTGAAAAGATTTTTGATATCCTGCAAGAAATCGTTCTGGAAAACCGTAAGCAAGACATCCTTGCAGCCTATAACCTTAAACCCAAAAACAAACTGCTTTTTTGTGGACCACCTGGATGCGGTAAAACTCAAACCGCAAAAGTCCTCTCTAGTGTCTTGAGTCTACCCCTTGTTTACGTGAATTTGACAGCCGTATTTTCTTCTTATTTAGGTGAAACAGCAACCAATCTTCAGAAAATTTTTACCTACATTGAAAAAGGCGAATGGTTAGTGTTGTTCGATGAGTTTGATGCGATCGCTCGTGATCGAGATAACTTAAATGAACATGGTGAAGTTAAACGCCTAGTGAATAGCTTGTTACAACTCATTGATAATGCAACTAATCAAAGTATATTTGTTGCAGCGACTAATCACGAAAAACTATTAGACAGTGCAGTTTGGCGACGATTTGATGAGGTGATTTTCTTTGATAACCCAACCCTGGAATTACGCACGGCTCTTTTAAGTCGTTATCTATCTGGTATCCGTTATACTGGTGTTGATGTATCTACTTTTGCGGCTCGGCTTGAGAATGCTACTGGAGCAGATATAGAACGTATCTGTTCTGATGCAATTAAAGCTGTAATTCTACGGGGTGAACGTACCTTGACTACTGATGATTTTGAGGTTGCTATAGGGCGTTTTTTAGAAAGGCAAAGTATAATAGCAAACTCTAAATAATTCTCTACCTCAAGTCCTCATGGTTAGTCAATTTGAACACCTTAAATTGCCGAGAATCATAAACATAGAATTACCACGAAGACGGGGGCGTGGCTTTGGTGGTGGAAAACGCGCTGATTCCGTTGAACATGGTAAGTATTTATTAAATCAACTGTCTGGACTGACTGAGCCGAAAAAACAAAAGAGTAACCCTTTCCGTCTTGACCCAAAATTAATTTTTAAGATAAAAACTCATCAAAAACTTTCAGACGATCTAGTTAATCAGACAGGATTAGATATCCTAGCATTTGAGCCTGATAAAGCCATAGTTGTCTTCTCATCTGATCTGGAGTTAGAGGAATTTAGGAGACGGTTAGAAAATTACAGTCAAATTACCGAAGGACCCGAATATTCATATTTAGGGGCAATTGATGAGTTAGTCCCTCTTGAACGAGAAGATCGCATTGGTCGTTTGTTAGAGTTAAACCCTGTACAACCAGATGAACTTGCAGCTTTAGATTTGGAACTCTGGCACACAGGCAATCGCAAAGAAATGAAAGCGTCTTTAGAACGTATCGCCGAAAGGTTAGAAGACTTTTCTACAGATACCGCTCCTATGAGAATGAGTGATAGCTATGTTGGTGAATATCTGTGCATAGCTAGAATTAAAGTCACTCACGAGGTTTTAGAGTTTTTACTGGAACTGGAAACTGTCAAAGAAATTGATCGTCCTCCCCAACCTGCATTTGAAAGCAATGCCGATTATAATTTACCAATTTCTAGTTTTCCTGAAGTTGTTACCCCGCCTGAAGAGAATTGCGGCATTCTTGTTATAGATTCAGGTGTACAGAGTGGTCATCCATTAATTGCGCCAGTGCTGGGTGAAGCTGATGTATTTCCAGATCCAGGACAGCAATTAATAAAAGGTGGTGCAGAGGATGTAAATGGACACGGTACAAGTGTTGCTGGTATTGCTATTTATGGAGATGTCGAAAACTGTATTAAAAAACTGTCATTTTATCCAACAGCGTGGTTATTTTCTGCTCGTGTAACAGATGAAGATTGTAAGTATTATGAGGATATTCTCTTAGAAACTCAGCTTGATCGAGCAATTAAGGCTTTTGTGGATAATTACCCTAATTGTAAAGTTATCAATATCTCCCTGGGTGATTACGAAAAATTTTATATAGATGGAATGAAGCAGTTTCGATTAGCAGCAAAGATAGATGAAATTGCTTATCAATACCAAAACAAAAACATTATTTTTGTGATTTCAGCAGGAAATTCTTATCATGAAGAGTTAGAGTATGAACAATTACGAACTGAATACCCAAATTATTTACTGAATAAGAATGCTCGAATTATTGATCCAGCAACTTCTGCGATCGCACTAACTGTAGGTTCTTTATCTTATGGTCGAGGTAGTATTACAGAACCTGCTGATGTTCGTCGTCAGGCGATCGCAAAATTACGAGGATACCCTTCTCCCTTTACCAGAAATGGTTTTGGAGTAGATGGAATGATTAAGCCTGATGTTGTAGATTTTGGTGGAGATTTAGCATTAGACCTCAGTTATAGAAAAGGTTTAGATTTGCCTAAAGTTAGTCCATTAGGAGATAATGTCGCTGGGGTTTCTGTTGTGACTCTCTGCCAAGATTTCCAAAGTTCTTTATTTAACATCTGTAGTGGTACAAGTTTTGCTGCACCTCGTGTAGCTAACATTGCTGCTCAACTCTTCACAAAATATCCAAATGCTAGTTCTAATCTAATTCGAGCGCTTATTGTCAACTCGGCAATTCTTCCAAAAGAAATTCCAGATGAATTTAGTCAGGGTAAAAAATCTCAAAAAACTAAAAAGCAGCTACAAATCTATGGCTATGGGCAGACTGATTTAGAACGTGCAATGTATTCTGCTGAAAACTATGTTGTTCTATCAGAAGATAATATTGTTATTCCAGTGGGAAAGTTTCATATTTATGAAATTCCTCAATTACCACAAGAATTTTTTGATGTAAAAGGTACTCGAACAGTATCAATTTCCTTAGCTTTTGATCCTCCAACTCGCCCAACTCGTGGAGATTCATATTTGGGGGTAACAATGGAATTTAATCTTTTCAAGGGCATTGATAAGGAAAGTATCGTAAGTGCCTATGTAAATGCCAGTAAAACAGATAAGCCTGATGAATTTACAGAAATATCAATGGAAATTTTAAAAGAAAAATATAAAGGACGTAGTATTAATGTGGATTTATCTCCAAATTCTACTCTCCGCAAGAAAGGAACTGTACAAAGAGGACAAATAGAACTAACAAAACAAGCTCAAAAATATAATGATTTGCCTATGACTTTGGTGGTAAGTTGTAACCGTAAATGGGCAAATCCAGATGAAATCGAGCTACAGCGTTATGCTTTAGTTGTTAGCATTACTCATTCAGATCCGCAAGTCAATTTATATAACCGTGTGAAACTCCAGGTCGAACAAATTGACCAAAGAGAAAGAAATCGAGCCAGGGTTTAAATAATAGAAACCTGACAATAACTTACAAAGAAACCCAAGAACCTCTTACTCGTCGCGCTCTTGGATATCTGTTAAAAAATAACCAATACCAGTAAGCATGGCGATCGCCTCCAGCAAAATTTCCACAGCAAGCGATCGCCTATTTCAATTAACTAGCGATCGCCTCAGTTTTTTCCTCAGCTTTTTTCTCTACCAATACATAGGGTTCTTCTGCACCTTGGGCCAAATACTCAGCTAACTGACTTTCAATTTCATCGCGCACAATTTGGCGATACTCTAGAAAATGCTCGTTGTGAGCGCAAGCAGAAAGGTAATGTTCGGCAACACCTGGGTTACGCTTGATCATGCTAAACAAATGATGCCAGAACTTCCACCGAGTTTCCCGTTTAATACCTTGTCGCCAAATCACAATTAGTAGCGCTTTGACAACTACCCACTCTGGCATTTTAGCTGGCGCTTTCCAAGTGGGCGCACCCATCATCAAGAAACAGCGATAGGTGCGATCTAAGTACTTAACGGGGTCATACAAAGCACAAAACGCTTCAATATATTCTCTAGCAATATCTTCTAGAGGACGGGTAGCAATGAAATTCATCAATGTCGACTGGTTAATGTTCCCGTCTTGATTTTCTCGCAGTCGTCCTTCTTTTTTCAGCCGATGCCACAGCGCTGTATTGGGTAGTGCTTGTAACATAGCAAAAGTTGTAGAAGGAATTGCTGCTTGTTCCGCAAACCTGACAATGCGATCGCCTGCGCCAGCTTTTTCGCCATCGAAACCAATAATAAACCCAGCCATCGGCCGTAACCCGGCTTTGATGATGGTTTGTACTGCATCGGCTAGGGAACTGCGAGTGTTCTGGAACTTCTTGGTTAATTGCAAACTATCCTCATCCGGTGTTTCAATTCCCAAGAACACCGCCGAGAAACCAGACTCAACCATTAACTCCAGCATTTCTGCATCTTGTGCCAAATCTATGGAAGCTTCGGTATCAAAGCGGAAGGGATATTGATGTTCTGCCATCCAGACTTTCAACTCTTTGAGCAACAATTTCACATTGCGCTTGTTGCCAATAAAGTTGTCATCCACCATAAATACACCACGCCGCCAACCCAACTCATAGAGACAATCTAACTCTGCCAAAAGTTGTGCTGGGGTTTTGGTACGCGGCTTCCGACCATAGAGAACAATAATGTCACAAAATTCGCACTGGAAAGGACATCCACGCGAAAACTGCACCGACATCATGTCATAGGCATTCAATTCTAGTAAATCAAAACGGGGAATAGGTGTATTTGTCACATCTGGTTTTTCTGTGGCGCGGAAAGTACCAGAAGTTTCACCCCGTTGAATTGCCTCAATAAACATGGGCAGGGTGATTTCCCCTTCATCTAAAATCAGAAAATCTGCACCGACATTTTGCACTTCGTGAGGTACAGAAGTCGGATAAGGTCCACCCACAGCGACTAACTTACCACGTCGTTTTGCCTCTTGAATTTGCCCCAATAAATCTTGCTTCTGGACAATCATGGCGGAGAGAATGACTACATCCGCCCATGCCCATTCTTCTTCAGACACTGGGCGGATATTGCGATCAACTAGCTTAAACTCCCATTCTTGAGGCAAAATTGCTGCCACCGTCACTAAACCCAAAGGAGGTAACAAAACCTTGCGATCAACTAATTCCAAGATTTTTTCATAAGACCAAAAGGTTTTGGGAAATATCGGATATACCAGTAACACTCGCATGTAGTATTTATCCTCACACTGTGATTGTTATCCCACTCTAACGAAAATCAAGATTTATTGACTTTTTGGGAAATATGTTCTATTTGACTTAGTTTAGCATTTTCAAGTTTCCCTAATTCCCATGCCAATAGCTCTGACTTATGAGCATAAATCCCATATAGTCTGTAATACATAAGATTCAGGAAAATACTTACGTCTAACTAAGGATGTAATAACTGTTTTTCTGATGTTAAAGTTTGAATATTGCCCAAATTCGTCAAATCATAATCACAAAATGTCGATTATGGCAATATTGTGTCAGGAGTGAACAGTGAATAATATTTTTCTTATCTACAAAACGTTACGTGTTAGCGGAGCTTTCGCTTTAGCGATACCCAGTTTAACTGCATTTGCAGTTTTGCTTACGGGTTTATCATCTGTGGCTCAAGCAGCCGATGAGGTAGATTCTCAGCAGTTAAGTGAAACTTCTGTAGCTGCAAATGATCTCAACCAGTTGAATACAGAACTAACTCAAATAGATTTTGACTCCACTTTTGCCGTGGCTGATCAAGCAGCAGTATTAGATGAGAATGCATCACCGCAGTTTCCTAACGCTGCTATCCAAGAAATCGCTAGTAGTTCACTTGCGCCAGTACCTGGTACAGTATCAACTTCATCAGCTAGCCTCACACCGGAATCAGAATTAACTTTTCAACCTGCTGGTTCTCAAGTAGCACAAGCAGATATCAATTTCGGTAGACCAACTCGTGGTGGCAGAAGCTATATTGGTGTTGCTGGTAACCTGGGTTTAGGTGGCGGTGACTCGGCTTTAGGTGATGGTAACTTTGCAGCCGTTAGTAAAATTGGACTGACAAACAACTTTTCAATTAGACCATCGGCTGTGTTTGGGAACAACACCACAATTCTGGTTCCCTTGACCTATGACTTTTCCTTACAGTCAGCAGATCCATTTGCTGAACCTTTAGCGATCGCACCTTACGTGGGAGTAGGTGCAGCTATTAAGACTGGTAGCAACTCCAGAACAGCCTTATTGGTATCTGGTGGTATTGATTTTCCTCTAACTCCTCAATTTACAGCCACAGCTTCTGTAAATGCCGGCTTTTTTAGACAAACTGATGTCGGTTTATTGTTAGGGATTGGTTACAATTTCACTGGCTTCTAATGACATAATATAAAAATAAAAGGCGAAAGTATTTTCTACTTTTGCCTTTTGCCAATTTAGGAGTTTATTTATAGTTAAAAATATAAAAGTGAAAGAATGCTTTACTAAGAGAAGCTTTGAGTTTTTTTTAGCACTTATTTGATGTATGTTATTGAGAATAAAATTTTAATTCAAACCCAGAATTTATACACCATAAAATATATGAATCACCCCGGAGAAATATCAAGTAGTTTTTCAAAAATTGAGTTAGAAAAGCAGAAAGAAGGAGAACGGATACGTGATGTTAATTTACTGCTGACAAGTTTAATTACTAGAGAAGAAACTACAGTTAAACTCATATTAGATTGTCTCTATGATGTAGGTTCTATTAACCTGATTAATCACAAGTTTCGTTCTCGGACTCTTAATACAACCCTCAAACTCATTTCCCACACATCCAAACCAGTCTTTAAAATTCTTGCTTGGCGCTGGGTAAAAAAAAATTGTCCTCAATTAATTACTAACTGGCTACAAAGTAAAGTTACCTTCAAAAGTCCAACCATGCCAAACACACAACTGGTTACAGAAAATCCAGACCTAAACCTCAACTATCTGGCGCCACCCCAATATCAGCTTCAGGAAGTGAAACATCTGCGCTCCCAGGTAAAATTGCTTACTGGGCTTTTGGCGGGAATACTTGCTGTGTTCGGTGGGAGCTTTGTTTGGTTGGGTTATTCGCTAGAGCGATCGCATATGCAAAGAATTGTCGAACTCCAAACCCAAGTCAAAACCCTAGAAGCTAGTGTTAATCAGCCCTAATGCCAACAAGCTGTCAAAACACTAAAATATGTTAGCCCACTTTTGCAGGCTAACGTACTTATCTTTTCAGGTTTCTAGGCGGAGGAAGTGTTTATTTAGGACTAACTTTGTCAATCACATTAATTTTGCCATCTGCCTCTACAGTCCAAACATCGTAGACACCGACAACATCACCATTGGCATCAACATCAACGTTGCCACTAGCCCCTTGGTAGTTAATGTTTTGACCTTCTCGCAACAACTTCAGCCCCTCGCAGACATCAGTAACTTCTGTCCCAGGTGCATTGGCCACTTCACGAATATTATTAGAAATACCCACGCCTGTGTTTTCCTTGGCAGCTTGTGCTGCTAGTACCAACAAAGCCGCAGCATCCCAAGCTTGAGGAGCATATTCTCCTGGAGAACCGCCTTTTTTCTCTTGCCACAGTTTATTAAAAGCTGCTAATGCTTGACCATCGGAACCGGGTACTGTCCCCAGCGCTCCTGCCAAGAGAAATCTCCCATCACTGCCTCTACCCACTTGTTCGGGAAAGGTAGGTGATTTAACTCCATCTGTCAGGAGAATCTGTACACCGTCAGTCAAGCCTTGCTGGTAGGCAGTTTTTAGGAGGAGACTACCTGTTTCAGCGTAGAGAACAGCAACTACGGCATCTGGCTTGCCGGCAAAAGCAGCGGCAGCTTCGGTGTCAAATGTTTGGGCTTTGGGGTCATAGCGAACAGGCTTGTTTTTATTAATTACAGTTCCACCTAATTGTTCAAAAGCCTGTACAAATGCTCGTTCAAAACCGACCCCATAGTCGTTATTAATCACAACCGTAGAAACTCGCTTAAAACCTCTTTTATTAGCAAGTTGAGCTAAAGCTAATGCCTGATAGGTATCTGGAGGAGCAGTGCGGGCCCAAAAGCCATTAAAGTCACCTTTTTGAGCCTTTTCAGTAAAAACTGGACTTGTACTACCAGGAGAAACCAGCATGACTTGATTAGGTACGGCAACTGAGACAGCAGCCGTAGATACGCTGCTAGCAAAGGAACCAACTACACCAGCTACTTTATCGAGAGTTGCCAGTTTAGTCATCCCAGCCGCACCCGCTCTAGGGTCGGTTTGATCATCTACTTCTACTAACGTTACTGGTTGCCCATTGACACCTCCGCAAGCGTTAACAGTCTCGACGAGCAAAGGTACTGAACCCACCATTTGCTGTCCAATGGAAGCCAGATCACCAGTTGTTGGTAGTAATGTACCAATTTTTAGCCCTTGAGTACTACCTGTTGTGGTATTAGCACCAGTGGTAGCTGTATTTTCAGGGCTATTAGCATTTTCGCAAGCTCCCACTAAAAGTCCGGTTGCTAGAGTAGCTATACTTAACCCTAAGGCAGTAATAATTCTTGGCATAATTTACTTTCACTCCTCAGATATTTAGGAGTCTACAAGTAAGATTCAAACTAGGTTTTTAAGTTAGCCCGATCTTAACAGACTCCGAATGCTAAATAATAGCATCTACCCTAGGGAGTAAAACTTATTACCAACACATCAAAATTTTTTTATGTGTTTACCATTTTAATTTTTCAAAACGGAGAGGGAGGGATTCGAACCCTCGGTACGGAGTTACCTGCCGTACAACAGATTAGCAATCTGTCGCTTTCGACCACTCAGCCACCTCTCCAGGTGGTTCACAAATATGAATGGTAGCAGATTTTTTTTGCTGGGTCAAGAAAATAATTACTAATTCGTAATTCGTAATTTCTAATTGATGGATGAAGATGAAATTTAATCTATGTTTCAGCTATCCTGGAACTGATTTCTGGGGTTTTAACTACGAATTACGAATTATCAATTACGAATTATTTAAAGCACTTGCGATCGCATCCATGCCATTGGCAGAGAACGTAATTTTTGCCACTGGGGTACGTATGCACGTCGAGTGAACACGTCGTAATCGTTTTGTTCAATTATGGTTAAAATTCGACTGTAATGCATGAGGGCAGCCCAGACAGGCCAACGGGCATCAGTGGAAAGATAAGTAATACCCCTTTCAGCTTTAGTATAAAATTGCCTTGCTCGATCTATTTGAAATCGCATCAGGGCGCGCCAGCGGTCATCAACTACACCCTTAAACAAATCTTGCTCGGTGTAATTAAATCGCGCTAAATCCTCTAAAGGGATATAAATTCGCCCGCGGCGTGCGTCTTCTCCGACATCTCTGAGGATATTGGTAAGTTGCTTGGCAATTCCTAAGGCAATTTCTTCGTCAATAGGAACATAGGGCTGTTGATCATGGTTCCAGGGGGCTGTATTTCGGGTAGCATCCAAACCCATGACTGAAGTTGACATCAAGCCTACAGTACCAGCAACGCGATAACAGTAGATGTATAAATCGTCAAAGGTTTCATAGCGACTGCGATACAAGTCCATTTGCTGACCAGCAATCATATCCCGAAAGGGCTGAATATCTACGGGAAAGCGTTGGACTGTATCCGCCAAAGCCACATCATAATTTTCAACCGGGCGTCCAGCAAAAATTGATTCTAGCTGCTGTTCCCATAAATCTAGGGTTTCTGGCGTAGTCAGGGCAGATGCGGGGCCATCTACCAGTTCATCTGTACGGCGACACCAAGCGTAAATCGCCCAAATAGCAGGACGTTTTTCTTTGCTCAGGAGCAAAGTGCTGAGGTAAAAAGTCGCGGAATACTTGGCTATGAGTTGCCGACAAAGTTTGTAGGACTCGTCTACAGAGACCAGCGTTTTCATGCGCGGGGGGGAATCAGGCAGTTGCAGCATTCGTTGCGGGCGGTCGGGTTGGCGTTTGCAGGTTGGAGGCATTTGCTACCGGCAGTGCTTCTGAGATCGCCTGCGCTGTTAGCTTACCAGAAAGTACGGCACCTTCCATACTGGCTAAGTAGCGTTGCATGGTGTAATCCCCAGTCAGATAAAAGTTGGTGATCGGGGTTGTCTGTGAGGGACGGTACTGTTGACGACCAGGGGTCGCTTTGTAAACTGAACGCGGCGTTTTCACCACATGAGATTTCAGCAGTTTGGCTGGGTTTTCTCCCCCAAAATGGTCAGGGAAGAGTTTTTCCAACTCGCTAATCGTGGCGGTAACAATTTCCTCATCTGATTTGGTGATCCAGTCTTTGGCCGGTGCTAAAACTAATTCCAGCATCGAACGGTCGGGATCAGCATATCCACGACAAGCATTACTCATATCAGCATAAACGCTGAGGAGGGGCGATCGCGAAAAAAGTAGATGATCAATTTCTGTGAGTTTGCGATCAAACCACAAATGCAGGTTAATAACTGGTACCCCTTCTAAGCCTTCTAGCTTCTGGAAAAATTCCATTTGCTGCCAAGGTTCTGGTAGCATCACCTTCAGAGGATCAACTGGCATTGCCGATACATACAAATCAGCTGTGAAAATTTCGTCTGCTGCTCCGTTTAATCCTCTGAGCAAAAAGCCTCTGACTGTACCATCAGGGTTCAGCAAAATTTCTTTTAAGGGCGCGTTCAGACGCACTTCACCACCGCGTTCGGTAATGTAATCTACTATGGGTTGACACAATCGTTCTGTGGGAGAACCATCCAAAAACGCCATTTTTGAGCCATTTTTTTCCTGGAGAAAGCGATTCAGGGCTGTCAGGAGAATGGTCGCCGAAATTTCATCTGGGCCAATGAAGTTTAATGACTTGCACATGGCAATAAAAACTTCATCATTGACCCGTTCGGGGATGTTTTGTTTACGCAACCACTCTGTCCAGGAATATTTGTCCATGTCCTCGACATACTTTTGCCCCTGAACCATTGCCGGAATCAGCCCTAGTCCAAATTTAATTTTTTCAGGCCAAGTCAGCATGTCGTTGTTTCTCAGAATTGCCACGACACCATTTAAGGGTGCTGGCAAATCCGGAAAATCAAACCGGCTGTAAGTACCTGGTGCATCGGGTTGGTTGAAGATCATTGAGTGTTCTTTCCACTGCAACCGGTCTTCAATGTCCAATTCTTTGAATAGCTGCAACATATTAGGATATGCGCCAAAGAAGATGTGCAGACCCGTTTCGTACCAGTCTCCATCAGCATCTTGCCACGCCGCCACTTTGCCACCCAATACATCCCGGCGTTCCAAGACAATGGGAGTGTGACCTGCGTCTGTGAGATATTTCGCGCAGGATAACCCTGCTAAACCAGCACCCGCGATCGCGACTCGCATTTAAACTTACTGCCTTTAAATAATTTCTTTATCGTTTTGTCGTTCTCATTATACGTTGCAATCTGTTACATTTGGCAGTCATTGTGCGATCGCTTCTATAAAAACTTCTCTCAACGGGAATTTTACCGAGTTTTCCAGGTAAGCCCAGAGCGCCAGCAAGCAGTCAAGGATTTGTAATTTGTATACTAACTTTTTATCCGTAGTCTCAAATATCCTAGAGGTATAGGTTAATTTATGTAATTTACTTGGTAAAATTTTATATAAATTTTTATTTAGTGCTGGTATACAGAGTTTTTATTGCTATCAATGTATTGAACATGCAGTTTACAATTATCTGATTTCCTATGCAAACACCTACTACACAGAATTGGTCTAATTCTGAGGGAACTATTGTGCCTATATTAGAAAACATTACGCCTCTAATTCTCACTTATAATGAAGCAGCTAATATTGGACGTACCCTTGAGCATCTGACTTGGGCAAAACAAATCATCGTTATTGATAGCTATAGTACCGATACGACTCTAGAAATTCTTAATTCCTATTCACAAGTCCAAGTATTTCAACGTAAATTCGATACCCACGGTCAACAATGGAACTATGGCTTAGAGCAAGTTTCATCCCGCTGGGTACTTTCTCTAGACGCAGATTATATAGTTCCAGATGAGTTGATATCGGAAATAGCCGCTTTACCTGTCGATGGAGAAATTGATGGCTACTTTGCCAAGTTTAAGTACTGTGTGTTTGGCAAACCTGTTCGTAACACCAGAATACTCCCTCCCCGTCAAGTTCTGTTTCAAAAAAGCAAAGCCATTTATATTGATGATGGACATACACAAGTTTTACAACTAACAGGTAAATCCGCTGTACTTTCCGCTTATCTCTACCACGATGATCGCAAACCGTTGAGTCGTTGGTTATGGTCACAAGAACGCTATACAGTGCTTGAAGCTAAGAAAATACTAGAAACTCCCATCAACGAACTCGATTGGGCTGATCGTATCCGCAGACGCAAAATCTTGGCGCCTTGGATGATTTTTCTCTATTGCTTGATTATCGAAGGCTGGATTTTTGATGGTTGGCGCGGTTGGTATTATGTCTTTCAGCGTGTTTTAGCAGAAACTATCCTGGCAATTCGGATGATTGAGGCGGAGAAATTAAAACATCAGTGATGCAGTGAAAATAAATAATTTATGATCAATCCATGCGAGTGGCAACACACATCAAAGACAATGCCGCCTCTGGGGAGTTGGGATTTATACCTGATAATCTCTGAGCTAGACGATACTTCCAAAATGGCTTACCGTAATTACCCTTTAATGCTTCTGCACCTACTATGTGGTTATGGGGGTAAACCTTAACTGCAAACCCCATAGGTTCTAGCATTTCATAAAACATGTCTGATGTGATACCGTCACACGCTTTGTGATGTACCTCTGTTGCCAAACCCCAGGATTGCTCCTCTGCGGTGGTATGTCCCCCTCGTTTCATATACTGATATATTGGCAACCGTAATTTCCATAATAGGGAGCCTAACCCTTTGAACTCATAAGCGCTTTTTTGGGGATCGTGATCTGTGATTAACAGCCCACCAGGACGTACCAATTTAGCTGCTTCTTGCAGAACTTTTGCCATATCATCACAATGATGCAAGCAGGCATTAAGCACCACAATATCAGCAAACCCAGAAATAAAAGGTAGATTTTGAGCATCTGCTAGGACTGTTGTATATCCGAGTTTGCGAGCCATTTTTAAGGCGCCGAGAGAAACATCTACGCCCAGTAAAAACTGCGGTTCACCACAAAACTCTTTGAGAGAAGCATATACATTGCCAGGCCCGCAACCAATATCTACCACTACTTTGCCTTGCCAACTACCAATCACGGTTTGCCACAGTTCTACAAACTTTTCATCTCTGTGACAGGCTTTAAAATAATTTAATCCCCATTCTGGATGCCCAAAGTAGTAACTGTTGGCTTGGATAGCTGGGGAGGGGTTTAAAATCTGGCAAATAATAATATCTTCGTCCCATCTATCAATTTTGCTTGGTTGAGCAAAATACTGAGAACAGGTTGTATTTATTTTTTTTAACATTTATTACAATCTTTAAGCGTGTATTTACTTAATTTTTTGTTGATATCAAGAAATATAACAAATTAAACTTGATATTAGTTATTATCTATTTAAAAATCACAACAAGCTTATGTAAATTTATTGTTGATAATTGGAAAATCACCATATAACAATTCAATTTAATTGCTGATAGCTTGGGTGTTGTAGCCCTATTTACTTGCGTAGGTAGGGAATAGAAAATAGTCAGACAGAGAGAAATGTGTACTGAGTCTTGTAAGAGCAAAGCGCAGGCTAAGGCAACAAAAATTAAATAGGAACACTATAAATTAATCAAAAAATAGATCTATGATTAATTTGTTTGCGAAGAAAAAATGACTAATGCAATGATTGTGATTTACATAATATTTAGTAATGCCATTTTTTTAAAAACTCTATATAATAGAGCAGTATTTTTTACAATATCTGGAATAAATTAATATAAATGCTAGACAAAACTTCGAGGCATTATTATGCCGAACAAATTTTAAATAAGCTCGAACAGTGTAAATCGGCTTTAAAAAAAGAATTTGCTATTGATAACCGAATCAATACGTGTTATTTAGATGATTTGTTAAATACAGATGATGTATTGAAAATCTATAATGCGTTTCCCGCAAAAGAAGATTTATTGCAGTTAAAAGACCTGAGAGAATATAAATATGTTGGCATACAGTTAGATAAATACAATCCTATTTTAGAAGAAATTGTTTATGCTTTTCAGGATGCCAGGGTAGTTAAGCTCATTGCTGAAATAACTGGATTTGCAGAATTGATGCCAGATGAATACCTTTATGCTGGTGGCGTTAGCCTCATGGAATATGGTTGTTTTTTAAATCCTCATCTGGATAATTCCCATGATAAAGATATTCAGAACTATCGGGTGTTAAATTTACTGTACTATGTAACTCCCAATTGGCACGAAAATTATGGCGGTAATCTAGAACTTTGGGATCAAAGTTTAAAGCAGCCATGTAGAACTATTCACAGTAAATTTAATCGGCTGGTGATGATGATTACGAATAAAAAGTCTTGGCACTCCGTTAGCCCAATTAATCATCATGGCCAACGCTGTTGTGTGTCTAACTACTACTTTTCGCCAAAACCTGCTGCTGCACATAAATATTATCATGTTACGTCCTTTCGAGGGCGGCCGGAACAGAATCTGAGAGATATATTGTTGAGAGGAGACGCTAGTCTACGAAATATAGTGCGTAAAATCTTTAAACATAAAATTAAAAAGCCTCATTTTTATAGAAAATAAAGTATTAAACTACGCTCTTGATAGGTGTAGTTTTAGTTGCTCAATATATTTAAAATATATATGACTAGATTTAGCGGTTTTGATCTCATCTCAATTTGCTTTTTTGGTGCATCCACGTCAATAAAGATGAGGACTCCTGAAATAAGTGGACAGAAGTTTTAAATCCGTGACTGGCCGATGTAGCAGTCAATAGTACCATCTTAGATAAGATTTACTTTAGATACATCGGTAGGAGCATAAAAGCTCAAGCCTTTACAGCAGGTTTATAACCTTGTTAAGATTTTGAGATTTTTTAATTGGTATAAAAGTGTAGGATAAAGCTTGTTTCCTTTAGGTTAAAAATCTAGGTGTTTGTTACACAACCGTAGGTAAAGCATTATGGCAGCATCTCAACAGCTAGCAAACTTTGGACATCACTTAATACTTGGTGTTTCTGGAACAAAATTAAGCGATGACGATAAACGCACCCTCAGTGAACTAAAACCAGTCGGGGTGATATTTTTTGCGAAAAATTTTTTGGATGGAACCCCTTATGATGTTTGGCTAGAAAACTTCAAGGATCTAAACGACCAAATTAGACAATATGCTGAACGGGACTCAATGTTCATCACGTTAGATCATGAAGGGGGACGTGTGGTGCGGACACCGCTACCAATTACCCGCTTTCCCTATGCCTCGCTGTTGCGATCGCACACCCGTGAAGTAGCCAAAGCAACAGCTACAGAACTGAAATCACTAGGTGTAAACTTATCTTGGGCGCCAATAGCAGATATTTTTTCCCATCCGCAAAATCCGGTTATTGGGCCGCGGGCGTTTGGTAGCACTCCCGAAACAGCTGCACAAGGTGCGCTTGAATATTATGGGGGACTACAAGAATCAGGAATTTTAGGTTGTGCTAAACATTTCCCTGGACATGGAGACACTAGTAAAGATTCTCATATTGAATTACCAATCCTCAATCTCACCGTAGAAGACCTGCGACTTCGTGAACTCATACCGTTTAAAGCGCTGATTGCAGAGCAAATTCCTTTAATCATGACAGCGCATATTTTGTTTCCCAAGATAGATCCTGATGTACCAGCTACATTATCCTCGGCTATCCTCAAGGGCATACTGCGGGAAGAACTGGGCTTTGAAGGGGTAGTTGTCTCTGACGACTTGGATATGAAAGCTGTCTCCGATATGTTTATCGAAAATGGGACTGTAGCCAAAGCTTTTCATGCTGGCTGTGACTTGTTTATTGTCTCGCGTAATATCAATTCATTATCTATTGAACGTACCTATCAGATGGCTGAAGATTTTGCCAATTCTTTGAGTCAAGGTAGCCTGGATGAATCAGTAGTCACAGCAGCTAGAGACAGAATCGAGAAACTATTGGTAGCCACCCCCCAGTATATTATCCATCCTTTGGATAAAAAGACATTACTAGAACATGCCGAACTAGCGATCGCTTGTTGTTACTAGGGGACTGGGGACTAAGGAAATTTTTACCAATGGCTCATGAGCATTAAGGCAAAAAGCGATCTAAAGCAGCTTTTAATTGTTCTATTTCAGCTTCCATATTGCCCTCTTGCGCTGCTCTAGCGATACACTCAGTTAAATGTTCATCTAAAACTATTCTCGCAACTTTATCCAAAGCGCCCCGCACAGCCGCAATTTGTAATAAAACATCAGGACAAGGACTATTCTGCTGCACCATTGTCTTAATGCCACGAATATGTCCTTCTATGCGTGATAACCGATTGACAATTCGCCGTAACGATTCTTCACTATGAACGTGTGGATGAGTTGATTTTTCATGCCCATGAGTATGATCTGTATGTTCGTGGTCTGTATCTTGATGGAAAATATTTTTGGCTTTTGGGGATGCAGACAAGGATTCTTTAGCTAATCGGTTTGATCCGTTCATGGTCATGGGTTGCCCAAGCACTGGTAGTACTAAGATCCTAGCCTAGAGGATAATTGGTTGTAAGAAAACTATTTTTTCGACAATAGTGTTAACAGGGTGAAACCCGAACCTTGAAAGGGCTAATCTCCATAATAGCTATTGTGTTAAATATTCCATTAATTTTAATTACAGATGGCTCATGTAATATGCCAACTCAATTGTTCTGCTTTGTAAAAATAAATGTAAATGGATTTTTCACGACTAAATAACCAATAGGCTGCTAAATTAGCTGGTAATTATGAGATTTTTCAAACTACGCCATTCTCTACGTCAACTTACCTCCCAGGCATTAGCCATAATTCTAGGGGTGACACTAACTGTTAGTACCTTATGGGTATTACCTGCCCAAGCAGAACTTGCACCCAATGTAGGAGCTGCTACAGATGCATCAGAACTGATTACTCCAGGACAATCGCCAGCAAATGCTGCTATTGGTAGTACTAGCTTTGTGACAGCAGCTGTGAACCGTGTCGGCAAGGCAGTGGTACGTATTGACACGGAGCGCACTATCACTCGGCGCATAGACCCATTTATGGAAGACCCATTTTTCCGACGGTTTTTTGGGGAAGGTTTTTCTCAACAATTACCGCCTGAACAGTTGCGTGGTCTAGGTTCTGGTTTTATTATCGACAAAAGTGGTTTGGTTCTGACTAATGCCCATGTAGTCGATAAAGCTGATAAGGTGACAGTCCGGCTCAAAGATGGCCGCACCTATGAAGGAAAGGTTCAAGGCATTGATGAAGTGACCGATTTAGCAGTCGTGAAGATTAACGCTGGTAATGATTTACCTGTGGCAGCTTTGGGTTCTTCTGATAATGTACAAGTGGGAGACTGGGCGATCGCAGTGGGTAATCCTTTAGGATTTGATAACACTGTAACTTTGGGAATTGTCAGTACCCTCAAGCGTTCTAGCGCCCAAGTCGGGATTGCTGACAAACGTTTAGACTTTATTCAAACCGACGCGGCCATTAATCCTGGTAACTCTGGCGGGCCACTGTTGAATGAACGCGGTGAAGTCATTGGTATTAATACAGCCATTCGTCCTGACGCAATGGGTATTGGCTTTGCGATTCCCATAGATAAAGCTAAAGCGATCGCAGCACAACTACAACGTGATGGTAGAGTTGTTCATCCCTATTTGGGTGTGCAAATGCTCACTTTAACACCCGATTTAGCACAGCAGAATAATACTGATCCCAACTCTCCTATGCAAATCCCAGAAATTAACGGTGTTGTGGTCATCCGAGTTGTACCCAATTCTCCTGCTGCAACTGCGGGTGTCCGACGTGGGGATGTGATTGTGCAAGTTGATCGAGAAACTGTCACCAGCGCTGAACAATTACAGAACTTAGTAGAAAATAGTCGTCTGGGTCAGGCTTTACAAGTGAAAGTGCAACGCGGTAACCAGACACAGATGTTGTCAATTCGCACGGCTGAGTTGCGAGATGCTGCTTAGTAATTGTTTTTAGTTAAGTGTGGGGATACGCCAAGACGTATCCCTAAATTTTTGTAGATTTGAGATGGTAATGACTCCAAAAGCCACTAATGCTATATAGAAGATTTGGCCGCACAGAATTACAAATGCCAGTATTTTCCTGCGGCGGTATGAGATACCAATTCAAATGGCAAGATGTTTCACAGTTGGAAATTCCTGCTGACAATCAGGCTAATCTCGAAGCCACTATTCGCCGGGCGATGGAGGTGGGGATTAATCACATTGAAACTGCCCGTGGCTATGGTACTTCGGAAATGCAATTAGGGAAAATATTGCCCAAATTTCCCCGCAACGAATTAATTGTACAGACAAAAGTTAACCCGGTTGCAGATGCTAAAAAATTTCGCCAGACATTTGAACAATCACTGCGAAATCTCCAGTTAGATTATGTTGATTTATTAGGTTTACACGGCATTAATCATCCTGAATCTTTTGATAATAGTATGCGTCCCGGTGGCTGTTTAGAAGTAGCAAAACAGTTGCAAGCCGAGGGAAAAGTCAGATTTATTGGCTTTTCCACCCACGGATCTAAAGATGTGATTATCCAGGCAATTAATACTAACCAATTTGATTATGTCAACTTGCATTGGTATTACATTAATCAATGGAATTGGCAAGCAATTCAAGCAGCTACCCGTCATGATATGGGAGTATTTATCATTAGTCCCTCCGATAAAGGCGGAAAGCTATATAATCCACCGCAAAAGTTAGTTAATCTTTGCGCCCCTTTAAGTCCAATGGTGTTTAATGACTTATTTTGTTTAAGTCATCCCGAAGTACACACCTTGAGTTTGGGTGCAGCTAGACCCCAAGACTTTGATGAACACCTGAAAACTTTAGAATTGCTAGACCGGGCAGAGGAAATCTTACCACCAATTTTGCAGAGATTAGAACAAGAAGCGATCGCTAGCTTAGGAGAAGACTGGGTAAAAACTTGGGAAACCAACTTACCCAGCTTTGCCCAAACACCGGGAGAAATAAATATACCCGTAATTTTGTGGCTTTTAAATTTAGCGATCGCCTACGATTTGGTAGACTATGCCAAAATGCGCTACAACCTGTTGGGGAACGGCAGTCATTGGTTTCCTGGTAATAAAGCAGACAGCTTAGACGAATTAGATTTAAGTCAATCTCTCGTTAATAGTCCCCACGCCCATAAAATTCCCCAAATGTTAGCCAAAGCTCATGAGATGTTAGCAGGTGCTGAGGTTAAGCGGTTATCGAAGACTTAGGGAATAGGGACAAGGGGACAAGGGGACAAG
>NZ_CAWUDM010000089.1:0-24524 GCF_963920855.1 Nostoc sp. CCY0012
ATTGCGACCGTAGGGAAGCAATCTCAAAGCCTTGATTTTCGTAGCGAGTGCGTAAATCCTATTGGATAATTTATTCTTGGGAAGCCCCTAGTTTGGGTGATGATACAGAAAAATCGAGAGGTAGCAACTAAATGCCTTGGTTCGTCAAAATTGAAGCAGGTAAAGTCGATAAACCTATTTTTGACCAATACGTACCCGCCCATAAAGCCTACGTTGAAGATTTGATTGCCAAAGGATACAAAGCCCGAACAGGCTATTGGGCAGAAGACAGGGGCGGAATGTTGCTGTTTGAGGCAGCTTCGAGGGATGAGGCAGAAGCAATTGTGGCTCTTGATCCATTGGTGCAAAACAACTGTGTGAGTTATCAGCTTTACGAATGGAAAATTGTTGTCGAGTAACACACACTTACGGACTTTTAGTGTTATGCTGATATCAGACCTGGATCTATGCGACTTTAACGCCCAAATCTTGTCAGAACCGGAAGGTAGCAGCAATACGGGATGCTTATGGTAGGCGTAGTCTCCGGGTCGCCCTATTTTGTAGGAGCGTTCAGCAGCAATGCCTGGTTTTGGAGATATTGTTCAAAAAGCTTTTTACCTCGGTGTCGGGTTGGCTTCTTACGCGGGTGAGAAAGCAGGGGGGAAGTTAGCCGAACTGCGATCGCAAGTCCAAAAACTGGCGGATGAAATGGTGGCCAAGGGCGAAATGAATACAGATGAAGCCCGCCGTTTTGTAGAAGATATGATGAAGCAAGCTCAACAAGCGCCAACATCTACAGAAACAACGGAAAAACCACCAACGTCTGAACCCCGTCGCATCGAAATTTTAGAAGAAGACGAAGAGGCAACAGTTAAAGAGCCAAAAGCGCCAGCAACAGAAAATGTTGATAACCTGCGCCAACAAGTGCTAAAACTGCAAGAAGAGTTAAAAAAATTGCAACAAGATTAGTAAGCAGTTAATTTTTATCTTGATGATTAGTAATAGGCGGCAATTTGGCATGGTGTTATATGTAGAAAGTTGATAACATACAATGCCTAGGGTGTAATCTAGTGCTGCAAGCTCAGTACTACTAAGCGTCCTGTTTATAGTCGGTAAGGGCGTCAAGTTTATGGAACAATGGCAAAAAGATTTAGTAGAAATCGTAGAAACAGTAGCTGACGAAGTAGAACGCTTCTTCCTAGGAATGAGTGAAATGGTGGATGTCTTTTTTGAATTGACGGAAGAATTTACTGAACAAGTCCAAACTTCCATTGCTACTGAAGTTGACCAGTATTTACAGGATCTCACTGACCCGATTTTAGAAGTTTACTGGGAACTGGAAGATGTGGTTGGAGATGGAGATCCAGGTTTTCCTTATGGGGTAGAACCGACACCAGAAAAGAATCCTGCTTGCATAGGTTGTCATAATTACCACGGTCAAGTTTATGGTGGTAATTTATTAGTCTGTGCTATGCATCCTCATGGATGGGATGATGAAAGTTGTCCTGATTGGGAAGAGCTTGGTTAACAGTAGGCCAACAGCTATATATTTAATAAATTATGAGCAATTCTTCACCTGAGACTGTATCCCAGCCCCAGCCAGAAATGAAATATGGCGAACGCGAAATTTCCGAAGGTAAATTAATTACGTTTCCTAATCCACGTGTGGGTAGGCGATATGATGTGAATATTACTTTGCCGGAATTTACTTGTAAGTGTCCGTTTTCTGGTTATCCTGATTTTGCGACAATTTATATTACTTATGTGCCTGATGAGCGAGTCGTAGAGTTAAAAGCTTTGAAGCTTTATATTAATAGTTACCGCGATCGCTATATTTCCCACGAAGAATCTGCTAATCAAATTTTGGATGATTTTGTGGCTGCTTGTGACCCTTTAGAGGTGACAGTTAAGGCAGATTTTACTCCCCGTGGGAATGTGCATACAGTGGTGGAAGTGCGTCACCAAAAATAGATTTAAACCCCAAGTCACGCCCAGAGGTAGGCTAAGACTCAGTACCTTTAGGCGTTTCAACTTGAGGCTGAGAACTGAGATTATCCAAAATCTGCAAAACCTCTTGTTCAAAAGCGACTTGGGCGCGATTAGTCTTACCGCCAACATACAAGCGATCGCCTTTTTGTAATGCCCAAATTTGTGAGTGAGAGAAATAACTCATGGTTGCGCCTAACATGAGTAATGCAAATCCTGTGTAAACCATCGGTATACCAGGATCAGATTTGATTTGTAAGCCAGTACTACCAAGAACATCGACAATTTTCAGGTTCACGCCATTGATTTTGGCTGACATTCCTGTGCGTACGGTATTTACTAGTTTGCCGGTGGAATCATAAATTAATACCATACCTTGCAAGTCTTTGGCGATCACCGAAACACCTTCACTCAAATCTGGTTTGGTGGGAATCCAACTTCCCCAGATACGCCCTCGGCCATTGGTGTCTAATGCAGCCATCGGTAACTGAAAAATCGGGCTGTTATTAAATTGGATGCGAACAGCTGAGATTCCCCAATCAGTTTGATAAAAAGTTACGCCATGATAACGCAGGGGTTGGTTGACGAAAATTTTCTTGTGATCAACTTCTTCTCCCTGGTTATTCAACACAGACATATCGGAATAAAATTGGTCAATCCCTCCAGATGGGGTGTAATCAATCCAAAAACGATTAACCCGCACAGACCAATTTTTTAAATCTTGAGGATTTGCCCAAGGGCCAGCATCTATAATATTTTTTACTTGAAATGTATCACCACTGGTGATCATTTCTTGAGCCATAAAGCCCGTCATGGCCCCCAAAATTCCCCCCAGGAGGATAGTCACAATTCCCACATGCACAATAATCGGGCCGATGCGTCCAACTATTCCTTTACGGGCGTAGAGAATATTGTCTTTTTCTTGAAAAATTTTATAACGGCGATTCTGTAAAATCTCGTTGAGGGAATTGATGGAACCAGTATCTAGTTCCGCACTCAAAGCTAACTTTTGGAATTTCCGGGGTTCTTCGTAATATTTCCAGCGCCGGGCGGTTTTTAAGGCTGGTAACTGGCGGGTGAATGTACAAGCTGTGAGGCTAGTACCAAATAAAATCAGTAAGCTGAGAAACCACCAAGTACGATATACATGGTCTAAACCCACTACCTGAATAACCTTCCAAGTCAAAAAACCAAATAAAGCTGGATGTTCAGGGTAGTTAGACTGATAGAATGCGGGTGACTGACCTTGCTCAATTACAGTCCCACTGATGCTAAAAAGAGCGATGAGTAAGAGTAAGGCGATCGCTAGGCGTAAATTAGTCAGTACAGGCAAAAACTCCCTGCGTAAGAATCGCCCAGGTACTAACCACCAACTTAATTCTGTGGAGGCGGAATTGTCTACAGTCATGGCTTAAAAACTACCCAAGGGAAAGCGAGAAATTAAAGAAAATACACCAAATCCTACCAATAGCACACCACTGACTGGATTAATCCAACCAGACCAGCGTCGCAACTCCAGCAGTTTTTTAATGGAAGCAGTGAAAGTACCTGCCAAAATTAATGGTGCTACATAACCTGCTGTATAGGATAGTAACAAAACAGCACCGAGAATTAAATCTTGTGTACTGGCAACCCAACCCAGTAAGCTAGCTAAAACGGGGGTACTACAAGGAGATGCAACTAAGCCGAAAGTTAGCCCCAGGGAATAAGAACGCACTCCTGGCGGTAAATTTGGGGAAATCCAATTTGTTTCACCCAAAGAGGGAAATTGTAGGGGTAATGCTTCTAATAAGTTTAACCCCATGAGAATAGCAATAATACTCACAATAATTGGCAAGCCGATACCCACTTGACCATAAACTTTGCCAACAAAAGCCGCTATAATCCCTAATCCAGCTAGGGTAGTTGCCAATCCTAACGCAAACCATGTAGATTGGGCTGCTGCTTGTAGGCGGCCTTTCGCTTCATAACCCCCAATGTAACCAATGGTAATGGGCAGCATAGACAGCATACAAGGAGTGAGGCTGGTGAGTAAACCAGCTGCAAAAATAATGCCCACACTTAGCAAGCTGAGGTGTGTTAGTTGGTAAGAAACAACAGTGTTAGCGAATTGTTCTAGTTGGTACAGTTGGGTTTGCAGAGTCTCCAGCATGGGGTGTTTTTGCACGGGAAATGCTTGTTCTGCTTGAATTTTAACGTAGTTTGTGCTGCGAATGTGGAGGAGATCAAGAAAGCATATCGCCAAGTGTGCGTTTTAGGCGAGTCGCCTACTGCTGGATATCTCTAGATATTGTCAACATCCCTCGGAAGATTCATGAAAAATTAAATTCACTGCATTAATAATCAAAGTAAGTATTAGATATTAAGATTATGTCCAACAAAGTAGTGATTGTTGGCGCTGACGGTTTAAACTCCGCAGTCAGACAGGTCTTGATTGGTGACGGCGAACCTTGTTATGCTGGACGCATGTCTTGGCGCGTTGTAATCAGATACAGCCACCAAAAGTTACTTGCTAACGAAGTTATGTCCATGACAATTGCAAGTAACAAACCCTGAAGACATTGTAGAACGCCCCATATGTGACAGACCTCCCCTGGAAAATTGGAGTCAAGGCAGAGTCATACTTTTGGGTGATGCAGCCCATCCAATGGTGCCATTACTAGGACAAGGGGCAAATACAGCCTTTGAAGATGCCTGGGAACTTTCTCAATGTCTGCGTCATACCGCCAATATAGAAACAGCTTTAACTATGAAAATAATCGTAAACCCCGTACCCAAATCATCCAAATTCGTAACGCAGTCCAAGCCAAACGTGCTTATGAAGCCGATAACGAGACATACCTTAGCAAAATGATGCAACAAGCCCAACTTAGTGATGCTGAATTTGAACAATGGCTTTATAACTACCAACCTTCCGTAACCAGCCATTCATAAATTACCTTTCTTTTCTTAGCGCCTTAGCGACTTTGCGTGAGACAAATTCATATTCTCAATTAGCAAAGCCAAATTACGAATTAATCTGATGAATTACAAAACCCAAATAAATCAACCCGGTCTAGTATTAGCACCAGGCCCGTCAGGATGGTGGGATTCCGAACGAGTTTCTGCACCACAAGTCATGCATTGTCCCGATGGTACTTGGAAAATGTGGTATTACGGCCGAGATGCTGCTTTTGACCGACAAATTAATTTACCCACCGGTCGCTGTGGTTTGGCAATTTCTCCTGACGGTATTCATTGGGAACGAGTGAAAGGCCCCCTCACTATGGGTTGTGTTTTAGAACCTCATCCAGATTCCCAGAGATTCGACTCAGCCCATGTTGGTGTCAGCAATGTCCAATTTATCGATAATCTTTATTGGATGTGGTACTTCGGCGGTAATCACACGGTTATTAGCATGGGCAAGTTTCAAGCTAAAGGATTAAAAATGCGTCCTGGTTGTGCTATCTCTCGTGATGGCATCAATTGGGTACGCCTAGAGAGTACCTACCAAGGAGCGCTTCTGGATGTAGGTAAACAAGGTGAATTTGATGCTTTATTCTGCGCTTGGCCTCAAGTGTTGCGTGATGATGATGGCACTTGGAAGATGTACTACCACACCCTGAACCCAGAAAAAGGTTTTTTAGTTGGTTTAGCAACATCAACAGATGGTTTACATTGGGAAAAAGTCGGTCAAATTTTAGGGCCGGGTGATTCTGGCAGTTTTGATGAGAAAGGTATTGGTACTCGTCATGTTCTGAAAATCAATGGAGAGTACTTAATGTTTTATGAAGGTGTCAATAATAGCGGTTATCACTCTATTGGTGTAGCCGTTTCTAAAGATGGTCAGCACTGGCAAAAAGATTCAAATCCCGTCTTTTGTCATGCGCCTAAAAACTCTGGTCGTTGGGATGCTAGGGCAGTAGGTACACCTTGTGTGGTACCAATGGACGATGGCAGTTTCCGCATGTATTATATCGGTGCAAATGAAGGAGGCCATGATGAATTATCGTCACACCATCAGATTGGTTTAGCTGTGAGTGTAGGAGCAAATTTTCGTGAGTGGTATCGTTGGGGAGAGTAGGGAGGAGGGGACAAGGGGACAAGGGGACAAGGGGAAAAGAGGACAAGGGGACAAGGGGACGAGGGGACGAGGGGACAAACTTGGGAATAGTAACAAAATTATTCTCCCTATCCCCCTATCTCCTGCATCTGTCTTTAAGGGTGTATGAAGATGGGATGGCATCTGCTGTTGGGGAGATGGATTGAGCTATGACAGTTCGACAGTATTAGGGTGGCGGCATCCTAATAATACTATGACGTTAGAAGCGCAGACTCCAAAGACTCTGGAAGTGTGTGAGGAACAGCAGGAATTTAATTGGCGACAATGTTGGTATCCTATTTGCTTTGTGCAAGATTTACCGCAAAATCGCCCTTATGCTTTTTCTTTATATGATGAACCTTTTGTTTTATTTAGAAATCTAGAGGGAATACTTGTTTGTTTAACTGACAGGTGTCCTCATCGTGCTGCTAAACTTTCTGATGGAAAAGTTATTGATGGTAAGATTGAATGTTCTTATCATGGTTGGCAGTTTGGTATTGATGGTCAATGTCTGCATATTCCCCAGTTACCAACAGATGCTACTATCCCTGTAAATGCCTGTGTGCAATCTTTTCCGGTGATAGAACGTCAAGGTTTGATTTGGATGTGGCCAGGAAATGCTCAAACTGCAATGGCTGATTTAATTCCCACTATTGCTGATTTAGAACAGCCAGAATTTGTCTACACTGACTATATAAGAGATTTGCCTTATGACCAAGCTTATTTAATAGAAAATTTTGTTGATCCGGCTCACGTTTATATTAGCCATGATGGTACTGAAGGTAATCGCCAAAATGCCCAACCTTTGGCAATGGAAGTAAGTGATTTTTCCGCTAAAGGATTTCGAGGTAAGATGCGTCCTGCTAATAATCCTCATGGCGTTTGGCAAAATCTGGATTTTATTGCTCCTAATTTGGTGCATTATCGATTAAACTTTAAGCCTGGTTGGTATGCGGGAATAGCTTTATATTCAATTCCGTTGGGTAAGGGAAGATGTCGTCTGTTGTTGCGTAGATATCGCAATTTTCGGACTCAAGCGATGAAGTTGAAACCTCGTTGGTTAGAACATTTTCGCCAAAATAAAGTTTTAGAACAGGATTTACCGCAAATAGTAGGACAACAAGCAGAAATTGCGCGATCGCAACAAAATCTCAACCAAGTCTATTTACCACTGAAAACATCAGATTTACTAGTAATTAGTTATCGTAAATGGTTAGATAAGTTTGGTGATGCTTTACCATATTATCAAGGTTATTTTACTTCTAAAGATTTCGACCATCATTCAATACCAGACTCAAATAGATTTTTACAACATACATTAATTTGTAATTCCTGTAATCGAGCATATCGGTTAATTAGTCAACTTAAACAAGTTTGTATAGGTGTAGCGATCGCACTGGCAGCTTTGGCAATAATTACAGAGGGAATTGTTAGTAATATATCAGTTTCTTTATCTCTTGTGTCTGTGCTTATAGCATTTGGATTGGCAAAATTAAAAACTCATTTCCAATATTCACATACTCACTTTTAATCTTTAAAGGATTCTCACAATGAAATATCAAACAGTGCAGCAAAACATCAGACTAGGTAGGGAAATACTACCTAATGAAAAGCTGATGCAATTGACAAGTAACCAGATATCTGAACTTAAAAAATCACTGTGGGAACATGGTGTAATTGTGATGCGAAAACAAAATTTAACAGCGTCACAACTCAAGAAATTTGCTCAAAATACTTTTGGTAATGTCAATTTTGGGTCTAAGTCTAAACCTCTAAATCCCCTAATTCATCCAGATTTACAAAGTCCAGGTGTAGCTATTTTAGGTAATCCTCAAGTGGGTAATCAAGAAATTGTGGGACAGTTTGCTTGGCAATGGCACCATGATAAGGATCATCTACCAACTACACCAGGTTTAGATATGAATGCGCTGTATGTGATTATCCTTTACGGAGTAGAAATACCGATTGCAGGTCACACTACAGAATTTATCGACATGATTGAAGCATATAACAATCTGGATAGCAGTCATCAGCAACAATTGGCACAAATGAATATGTATCATTTACCACCGAGATATCTCAAACCAGGGTCTAATGTGCCGATGAAAATGCATCCTGTGGTATCCACTCACAAAGTCACTGGAAAACAAGGATTATATCTGGGATCTGATACATCAATTCCTGTGGGTATGGAAGAAAAGCCAGAAGCAGCACAACAATTTTGGCATGAACTATTTCAAACTATTTTGCAGCGTACACCAGTTTACGCTCATGTCTGGCAACCGGGTGATGTGGTTTTTTGGGACAATTCCCAAGTGATGCATACAGGTACTCCCTACGATGCGAAACAGCATCAGCGAATTGCTTTACGTGTGGGTGTTGTAGATAACTCGTTTTCTTAGAGAAAAAAATCTCTACCGAAAGTGTTCAATCATGGGTATTGACATGATAAATATAGTACTCATGAATAACACACCCAATAAAATTGACCGTCAACGAGAACATCAAGCCAACGAACGGACTTTTTTAGCTTGGCTACGTACTTCTATTGCATTGATTGGTTTTGGTTTTGCGATCGCTCGTTTTGGTCTGTTTCTACGTCAATTAAATGTAGCTTTAGCACAACAAGAGCCTGATGTCAATCCCGTATTTAACTCAGAAAATCTGGGAATTACGTTTGTAGTTTTTGGGATTGTGGCGATCGCCTTAGCTGCATGGCGATACAATCAGGTATTCTGGGAAATTGAACGTGGTGATTATCGACCTCACCGTTTACCTGTTTGGATTATGACCGGAGTAGTAATAATTCTGGGTATTCTCAGTCTTCCTTTACTCTTGTTGCGAAACCCGATTTCTCCGCGTCCGTCGTCTATGCCAAATCAACCACAGTCCCGCTATCTTCGTTAAAACCTCAAAGTTTATGGATTGATGCACTTGAGATGATTACAACCAACACGTGGACTCATCATTGCAGATAACCGTTGAGAAGCTTGACCATCAATATTAAATTCTTGCTGAATTTGCTCATATACCTCTTTCTGACCTATCCGGGTAACTATCTGCTGAAATTCTGCCCAGGTTAAATTACTTTCCACAAATGCTTGGGCAATGGTAATAACTAATTCTTCATAGTCATTGTCTTCCATTTTGGTCATCATCCGATGTTCAATTTGCAGCGAATCATCAAAGCAGTAATACCAAGATTTTGGTTGCCGATTGAGAAGCATTTTGAAAAAATTTTGCTGTTGAGAAAGGTTAACAACACTATCACCTTCGCTACAGACAATTAATGTAGGTGCAGCATCACAAGTTTTAACCTTTAGAGACTAGCGACCCAAAGCCTTACCAGTCCTCTATTTTGGTCAGGACTGATCATTCCTTCACAAGTAAGATATTAGCGGCAAACCTCTGCGTTTAACGTGAGTTCGATGAACCTCTCCCCAACCCCTCTCCGACGCGGAGAGGGGCAGATATATTTCGTATTTTCAACGAAAAATAGGCATTTCAAAGCCTCTCTCCTTGCAGGGGAGAGGAATGGATGCGGGGTTTTTTAGATCCGTCGAACTCACGTTGCGTTTAAAACTTTCCCGCACCTGCACCCCATCAACTGGAAAAAATCATCTCAAACCCTCACCAATAAAAGCTGATTAGTTATGAGTACATAATTAATATTAAATAGATCACAATATCTACCAGAAGGTAAAATTAAAAAAATTGGCTACAAAATAATTAAATATTCATTCAAAAAACTAATTTACTAACGCTGGCAATTTCTAATTATTCAGGTTACAAATTCTCTTCATTCAGTTGAAAAAACAAGCGTTGGCACACAGCACCAGACAGAAGCGATCGCCACAAACAAAGACACGGTAAAATATCATGCACAAAACTTTTGCAACCATTGACGGGAATGAAGCTGTTGCCCGTGTTGCTTACAAATTAAACGAAGTCATCGCCATTTATCCTATTACCCCCTCTTCAGCAATGGGTGAATGGGCAGATGCTTGGTCAGCCGACAATCGTCCCAATCTCTGGAATACTATTCCCAGTGTTGTGCAGATGCAAAGCGAAGGCGGCGCTGCTGGTGCGGTGCATGGGGCATTACAAACAGGTTCTCTGAGTACTACTTTCACGGCTTCCCAGGGATTATTGTTGATGATTCCCAACCTCTACAAAATCGCTGGTGAACTGACTAGTGCTGTGGTGCATGTGGCGGCTCGTTCCTTGGCTACTCATGCGTTATCGATTTTCGGTGACCATAGTGATGTCATGGCATCCCGTGCTACAGGGTTTGCTTTGCTGTGTTCCGCCTCAGTCCAAGAAAGCCAAGATTTTGCCTTGATTGCCCAGGCTGCAACCTTAGAAACCCGTGTATCGTTTATGCACTTCTTTGACGGCTTCCGGACATCACATGAGGTGCAAAAAGTCAAGTTATTATCAGATGAGCAATTGCGATCGCTCATCAACGAAGATTTAATTTTAGCCCATCGCGCCCGCGCTCTCACCCCAGACCGCCCTATATTACGGGGTACAGCCCAAAACCCTGATGTTTACTTCCAGTCCCGTGAAGGTGCTAATCCTTACTACAGCGCTACTCCCGCCATTGTCCAACGCCTCATGGATGAATTTGGTGAACTCACTGGGAGACATTACCAAATCTACGAATACCACGGCGCCAGTGATGCCGATCGCGTGATTGTACTCATGGGTTCCGGGTGTGAGACAGTCCACGAAACTGTAGATTATCTCAACAGCCAAGGGGAAAAAGTAGGAGTAGTAAAAGTACGACTCTATCGCCCCTTTGACGTGCAGAGATTTATCGAAGTATTACCCAAAAGTGTACAGGCGATCGCAGTCCTTGATCGCACCAAAGAACCAGGTAGCGCCGGCGAACCGTTGTATTTAGATGTAGTCGCAGCCATCTATGAAGCCTGGTCAAAAACTCCCTCATTCCCCAAAGTCATCGGGGGGCGTTATGGTTTGTCATCTAAGGAATTTACCCCCGCGATGGTAAAGGCAATTTTTGATAATCTTGCCCAACCACAACCGAAAAATCACTTTACTGTGGGTATTAATGATGACGTAAGTCACACATCCCTCAGTTTTGACCCCAACTTTTCCACGGAACCAGATAATGTTGTGCGGGCAATGTTCTATGGCTTAGGTTCCGATGGCACAGTGGGTGCTAATAAAAACTCTATCAAGATTATTGGCGAAGAAACAGACAATTACGCCCAAGGCTACTTCGTCTACGACTCCAAGAAATCTGGTTCTATCACCGTTTCACACCTGCGTTTCGGCCCCCAACCAATTCGTTCAACTTATTTAATTGACAAAGCCAACTTTATTGGTTGTCATCACTGGGGCTTTTTGGAACGCATAGATGTATTAAAATCGGCTGTCAATGGGGCAACTTTATTGCTGAATAGTCCTTATGATGCCGATACCGTTTGGGAATATCTACCCCAAAAAGTACAACAAAAAATTATAGACAAACAACTCAAATTTTACGTTATCAATGCCAATCAAGTAGCCCGTGAAAGCGGCATGGGTGGACGCATCAATACAATTATGCAAGTATGCTTCTTTGCCTTAGCAGGAGTTTTACCCCAAACAGAAGCAATTACCAAAATTAAAAAAGCCATTGAAAAAACTTACGGTAAAAAAGGTACAGAAGTCGTCCAGAAGAACTTGCAAGCAGTAGACAACACCCTCACCAACCTACATAAAGTCGATATACCTCATTTTTCCTCCCCCACTCCCAACTCCCCACTCCCGACTCCCTTAGACAATGCACCAGAATTTGTGCGGGATGTCCTCGGTGAAATCATGGTATGGCATGGTGATGAATTACCTGTGAGTGCATTACCTGCTGATGGGACATTTCCCACAGGTACAGCGAAATGGGAAAAACGCAACGTCGCTGAGGAGATACCTGTATGGGAACCTGATGTCTGCGTTCAGTGTGGTAAGTGTGTGATGGTGTGTCCCCACAGTGCTATCCGCGCCAAGGCTTATCAACCTGATGAATTAATCAATGCACCGACTACATTTAAATCAGTTGATGCCAAAGATAAGAGTTTTAGTAACCAAAAATTCACTATTCAAGTTGCCCCAGAAGATTGTACAGGATGCGCCATCTGTGTAGATATTTGCCCGGCTAAAAGTAAAGCTGAACCATTAAAGAAAGCCATTAACATGGCGCAGCAGCTACCTTTGCGGGAACAAGAACGTAAAAACTGGGATTTCTTTTTGAATTTGCCCAATCCTGACCGACGACAGTTAAAACTCAACCAAATTCGCCAACAACAACTGCAAGAACCATTATTTGAATTTTCCGGTGCTTGTGCAGGTTGTGGAGAGACACCCTATTTAAAATTATTAACCCAATTGTTTGGCGATCGCGCGGTGATTGCCAATGCAACGGGTTGTTCTTCCATTTACGGTGGGAATCTTCCTACGACACCTTGGACAACCAACACCGAAGGACGTGGCCCTGCATGGTCTAATAGTTTATTTGAAGATAACGCCGAGTTTGGTTTTGGCTTTAGGTTATCGCTAGATAAACAAGCTGAGTTTGCGGCAGAATTGTTAGAAGGGATTGGAGAGATTTCTGATGAGTTGGTAAAATCTATACTTAGTACTGAACAAAAAACCGAGGCTGATATTTGGGAACAACGGGAAAGGGTGGCGTTACTCAAACATGAGTTAGATCAAATTACGACTGCTGACCCTCATCTCAAATCTCAAATTCAAAATCTCAAATCCCTTGCTGATTACTTAGTCAGAAAAAGTGTCTGGATTGTTGGTGGTGACGGTTGGGCTTATGATATTGACTTTGGCGGTATTGACCATGTGTTAGCTAGTGGTCGCAATGTAAATATTTTGGTGATGGATACAGAAGTATATTCTAATACTGGCGGTCAATCATCCAAAGCCACACCGAAAGCAGCCGTAGCCAAATTTGCGGCTAGTGGAAAACCTGCACCGAAAAAAGATTTAGGCTTAATAGCCATGACCTACGGTAATGTTTACGTAGCGAGTGTAGCGTTAGGTGCAAGAGATGAACATACGCTCAAAGCATTTTTAGAAGCAGAGGCTTATGATGGGCCTTCATTGATTATTGCTTACAGCCATTGCATCGCCCACGGCATCAACATGACCACAGGCATGAACCACCAGAAATCCTTGGTAGAATCAGGTCGCTGGTTACTATATCGACATAATCCAGAGTTGCAGCAACAAGGGAAAAATCCTCTACAATTGGATATGCGATCGCCTACGCAGTCAGTAGAGCAATCTATGTATCAAGAAAATCGCTTCAAAATGCTGACTAAGAGTAAGCCAGAGTTAGCTAAACAATTATTGCAACAAGCACAAACCGAAGTAGATGCACGTTGGCAAATGTATCAGTATTTGGCAAATAGGTAAGCCTTAATGGGTAATAAGTTCTAATCTATTACCCATTATAATAAGGGTAAATAAATTATGCGGTCTTTGTATTCACCATCTTCTGAAGCCAAAGCAAGTAATATTAATTGTTCTATATTTTCACCAATACTTAAATTAGGATTGAGAATGAAAATTCCTGGTATGTGACGATTAACAGCAATATGATCAGCTAAATGTACTGGCATAGAAGTACGGTTGTTGGTTACTAATATAAAATTATTTTCCTCACACCAATATAGAATTTCTGGATCAAGTGTTCCTTTTGATGGTATTCCTGGTTCTCCTATCACCTGGATAATAATCTCAGGTTCTTTTAGTTTAATTTGATTTGGATATAGAGGATTGACATTTTCATCAATAAGATATTTCAGCGTCATTTATTCCTTTCTTGGCTTGCCTTGCGGCTCGGAGTTGGCGGAGTTTTCCTGATATTGGTGGCGGATTAAGGCGTTGTTTTTCTCTCATTATATGACCATGTTCTAGCCAGTTTTTCATATAATCACTGACAGTTTCTTGGTTTTGCAAATAGTACAAAATAGTTGCATATACTTGTTCTAAAGAAATTGATTGATATATTTGAGCAATTTCCTCTGGAGAACGTCCACAATCAATGTATTCATAAAGAATGGTTTCAATTCCTATTCTTGAGTTTTTTATTCTGATGTCTCCAGGAGAGAAAAAATTGAAATAATCTGCGATATCCTTTGTATATATGGCTTGATTCGTATTCATAATTTTATAATTTCAATACATTCCATATGATTACATAATTATAGTTTAGCTGAATCAAATTCAATACCACGACGTGCAAAATATTTATCAATGTTAATCTGCACAAATAAATCCTTGAGTTCTTCGGCAATCTCTTGAGGCGGATTTCCTGATAAAGCTACTGCAATTAAACGTTCTGCTGCTGCAATTTCTCCACAGTCAATTGCTAAGGTTGCCGCACTACGATGTAAGACTGAACGTGTAGGTTCTGCTACCAGATTATTTACGATTAATTCTGCGGCTAACCTTTCTTTTTCAAATGCTTGTCTAGAAAGTTGCAAGGCTAACACAGAGTCGCCTTTGAGTTTAGCAACTTGCGCCATTTCAGCGAAATCCATTGCTTGTTTATGTAAATTTTGAATCTGGTTCATTTTTTCACTACAAAACACAAAGGTTTACTAAACTCAACAATCACAATGTAAACTGGTAGACTACCATCAATAGAGTTTACTTGCTCTAATTTTTGTTGGCTCTTGTTTTTATTTTACTGTCATCACCCTGACGTATGCCTGAGACTTCTAGCCTAACCGCATTTTGGAATGGGAGTTGATTATTTTCAGCCTTTTTTCCTAACCAATAATCAAATCCTGTTCCTCGGCGAGAACGTTCTACGACTGTATATTCAGTCAGTTCTTTAATAATTAAAAGGGCAATTCCATAGGCTGCCTGTTCTGTAGTGTATTCATGATCATTCCAACACCGCAACATTTGATCTGTTACTTCTTGCCAATAAATTTTGAAAACATCTGTTAAGTCTCCTTGAACTTGAAGTTGTACACCTTGCATATGTCCTTGATCATTTAAGCAAACAGCACAAGCTTCTGCTAAGGCTGCACCAAAGGCTGGAGTAATGGCGGGTAATCCTTGATCCAATTTGGTGATGATCAGTACTTTTGGGTTTAAATTCATTGAATAGTATCTCTATAAAGTTTCCTCTCTGCGCCTCTGTGTGAGACAAAATCACCGCCGAAACCAAGAGCGAACCCAACGCCACAACCGGCGCAACCACGCCCAAAAACCACGGCGAGTAATTACAGGGGTTTGTGGTTGAGAAAAACGCTCAATTCTATCGTTGCAATCTTGCACATTAGTATCAAGTCCCATTTTTTGACACAGTTCACGGGCATTACGATAAGCACCCAGCGCGTCTGATTTACGGCTGATAATTTCTAATACCAAACCCAAGTTAAACCAGGAATTTGCTTCCCCTCGAATATCGCCTATGTCCTTTTTGATATCCAAAGACTGCTGGAAGAACTCAATCGCCCGTGGGTATTCTCCCAGGGAACGGTAAGCAGTGCCCAAATTGTTTAAGGAATGACCTTCGCCGTTGCGATCGCCTATTTCCCTGGCTATGCTCAAAGACTGCTGGTAGAACTCAATCACCTGTTGATACTCTCCCAGGGAACAGTAAGCAGTGCCCAAATTCATTAAGGATTTGCCTTGTGTATTGCGATCGCCTATTTCCCTGGCTATGCTCAAAGACTGCTGGTAGAAATCAATCGCCTGTTGATACTCTCCCAGGCATAAGTAAGCATTACCCAAATTAGCTAAGGAAGTACCTTCTCTGTTGCGATCACCTATCTCCCTTGATATTTCCAAAGACTGCTCATAGAACTCAATTGCCCGTTGGTATTGTCCCAGGGAGTTGTAAGCAGCACCTAAATTAGCTAAGGAAGCACCTTCGCCGTTGTGATCGCCTATCTCCCTTGATATTTCCAAAGACTGCTCATAGAACTCAATCGCCTGTTGATACTCTCCCAGGGAACGGTAAGCAGTGCCCAAATTCATTAAGGAAGCACCTTCGCCGTTGCGATCGCCTATCTCCCTTGATATTTCCAAAGACTGCTCATAGAACTCAATCGCCTGTTGATACTCTCCCAGGGAGTTGTAAGGAATGCCCAAATGGCCCAAAGAAACAGCTTCGCCAAAGCGATCGCTTATCTCTCTAGCGATATCCAAAGACTGCTGCAAGAACTCTATCGCCCGTGGGTATTCTCCCAGGTGACGATAAGCATCGCCCAATGAAATTAGAGAAGCCCGATAATTCCAATTTTTGCGATCGCCAATTCCTTCCCATTTACTGACCAACTGCCCATATAATTCCACTTGGTCTGTATAGTAACCTCGCAAGGTCAAAAATTCATCGCAAAACCAAATGCTATCAAAGGCAGAGTTATAATCTTGCAACTGATAAAAGTGATCAAAGATTTCTAAGTATTCTTTGACATCATCTTTTGTATTCCAAGGTGGTTGTTTTGCAATTGAGCGATAATAATCAATAGCTCGTTGATGTGCCTCTGTTTGATCACCTGCTTTATACCGCACATACTCCAACACCACTGGCTGAAACTCAAACCACCGCTTACCATTAAGTTTTTCTAATAAAAAAGAACGCTTAACCAGATTCTTTAACTCTTGCTCAATTTCTGCTGCTGAATATCCTGTCAACATAGCCACGGCGGCTGCACTATCAACCGCACCACGATAAACACTAATATTCAGCAACAAAGCCTTTTGCAATTCACTCAATCTTGCAAAACTGGCATCTAATACCAACACCATCCCCACATTTTCCCGGCGATGCACACCTACCACTTGGGAATCTGTCAACAACTGCTGCAAGTTGCCTAAACCTAAATCTGCTAGTCTGCTTAAATGCGGGTCTTGAGAATATTCTTCCTTTAATAAATCTGCTACCAATCTCAACAGTAGGGGATGTCCATCTACCAGTTTGACAAACTCTGCTAAATCTCCCCGAATGCCTAATGCAGTTAACAGCGCTTCTCCTTCCTCTACTTGCAAACCTTTCAGGGGTAGCCATGCAAAGCCTTTTGGTAATTCTGGTCTTTCTCTTGTGGTGACTATGACTTTACTATTACTGCCAGATTCCACCCAGGCATTAAAGAAATCACCATAAAATAGACTTCCCCATTGTCTATCTGCTTGTAATACACTCTCTAAATTGTCAATAATCAGTAAAAATTGACCAGTTCGTAAACACCTAATCAACGCCTCGACTAACTGCGCTTCTTGTTCTGGAACCGGAAAGCCAAATTCTTGTAATACTTTCCTTGCTAAATCACTAAAACTTGCCCCGTTACCGACATCAGCCCAAAAACGCTTCGGGAAACCCCCAATTTCATTGTAAATTTTAGCTGCCAGCGTAGATTTCCCTGTACCACCAATGCCTTCTATGCCAATGAGGAATGTATTTTTATCAGTTAACCATTGCTGTATTTGCGCGATTTCTTCTGTTCTTCCTTGCCAGTAAGCCAAGCTTTTGGGCTAGTCACCTGCTTTCAAAATCCCTGGTGATTCGGCTTTGGTACTGCTTTCTATCAACTCGACTATTTTTTGCTGTGCAGTACCATAAACAGCAATATAGTTAGTTACTTTGGGCTGTTGATATTCTTGCTTAAGTCATAGGTTGGCTGATTAACATCACCTGCTGTATTTATCTGTATACTTTCATCGTAAGATTCAGCATTGAGACTCACAGAGGCATCACTTGATTTTTGTTCTTGCAAAATTTTAGCTATTTCTTCCGCCAGTGCTGTATCAGCATCCAAAATCTTCTTCAATTGCACCCGCAAACTCGCTTGTAAATCTTCGTTTTCTGGACTTTCAGCTACATCTGTTGCGGCTTCTTTGGCTGCTTCTTTAGCTTCTACTTTAGGTTGTAACTTAGCCCAAATAGCTTTGGCTTTATTCCAACCATCTTCACCCACTTTCCGAGATGCCCCTTCTACGGCTTTACTACCCACATTCAGCAAAAATGGCAGACAGGGAGCTAAAAGTTTAACGATTAAGCTGATATCCATTTATTTACGCCGTATATCGTGATTATGTATACAAATTCATACTAGCGCACGATAATTCTCAATTACGATAATAGGGTGATTTTATACTTTACGCGATCGCAAAATGATTCTCGATCTGTTTGAGTCCGCCACAGGCGATCGCATGGTCAACAATCATTATTTTCGTATTGGTGGAGTAGCCGCTGACCTACCTTTTGCTTAGGTGGATAAATGCCAAGACTTCTGTAACTATTTTTTACCCACTATTGATGAATATGAAAAATAGAGCAGTGTTTGTGTCGGGTTGTCAATAAGTCCTAGTATAGACATAAACCTGCATAAATTTTGTGGAGAGAGATGAGCCTTGCTTGCTTCCCCCATATTCTTTAGCGTGAATGCTGCTGATGGATATTTTGTATATAATCCCATCTTACGGTGTAGCCAAATTCTACCTCTAAGTAGAAGTTTTACGACTCAATACTCTTTATAATTGAATAATTGATTGAGTTATGTTTGCTAGGAATATATCAACTTTCATAACTATCAAACTATTATCAGTAGCCGAAAATTATTTGGTTGGCTTTGCTGAATAAACTGCCGTTACACCTATCAATGAGGAAATAAAATTGCCGTGTCTTCATTAAGAAGTTTTGAAGATAAGCAGCCGCATATCCAGACTTCGCCTAGTTTAGAATTTTTCAAAGGAGTGAGTCAAGTTACTGGCTGTACCCTTTTATCAATTACCACGCTGGCAATTTCTGTGCTAGCTGGAGGACTGCTTGGTTTAGCTATTAGTTTCCGTGATTTACCAAGGGTGAGAAAAATACGGAACTTTGTACCTGCACAAACAACTTATATCTATGACATTAAAGGCAGGCTGTTGGCAAGTATTCACGGGGAAGTGAATCGTGAAGTAGTTCCCTTAAATAAAATTTCTCCTCACCTAAAAAGAGCCGTATTAGCCACAGAAGATACTTATTTTTATGAGCATCAAGGTATTAATCCTATGGGCGTGGCGCGTGCTTTAGTAGTTAATTTGGAAGCTGGGAAAGTCCAAGAAGGCGGCTCTACTATCACCATGCAATTGGTGAAAAACCTGTTTTTATCTCAAAAGCGTATTTTAACGCGAAAGATAGCAGAAGCAGTGCTGGCAGTTCGTTTAGAACAAGCTCTCAGTAAAAATGAGATATTGGATCTATATCTCAATCAAGTTTATTGGGGTGATAACCATTATGGTGTGCAAATGGCGGCACGTTATTACTTTAATAAGTCAGCCGCAAATTTGAATTTGGCTGAATCGGCTATGATGGCAGGGTTACTGCCTGCACCAGAGTATTTCAGTCCTTTTGTAAACCTGGACTTGGCAAAACAAAAGCAACAAGAAGTGCTTTTTAGGATGCGGGAATTAAACTGGATTAGCCAGCAGGATTACAATCAGGCTCTCAAAGAAAAGATTCAACTGAATAAAAATAGGTCTTTAGAAGGTAGTGCTGCACCTTATATAACTAATACCGTAGCGCAGGAATTGGTGAAAAAATTTGGACGTGATGCATTGCTCACAGGTGGAATGCGGGTGCAAACAACTGTTGATGCTAAATTCCAAATGATGGCAAAAAAAACAGTCAACAGTTGGCATCAAAGATTAACAAATCAAGGTTTAAGAAATAATCAAATAGCTTTAGTAGCTATTGACCCTCGTACTCATTTTATTAAAGCTTTAGTTGGTGGCGTAGATGCCAAAACCAGCGAGTTCAACCGAGTAACTCAAGCGCGTCGTCAGCCAGGGTCTTCTTTTAAACCGTTTGTTTACTACGCTGCCTTTGCTAGTGGCAAGTTCACACCCAATACAATGGTGCAAGATACTCCAGTCAAGTATCGTGATGGCAACCGTTGGTACTCTCCACGCAACTATGATAATAGTTTTATGGGAGCCATGCCAATTCGCACAGCTTTATCACTATCTCGGAATATTCCAGCAATCAAACTAGGCAAAGCTGTAGGTCTAAATAAAGTTATTGAAACCTCTCGGACTTTGGGTATTACGAGTCCAATGCAACCTGTAACTTCTTTACCTTTAGGTGCAATTGGTGTAACGCCTCTAGAAATGGCTAGTGCCTATGCTACTTTGGCTAATTATGGCTGGCAGTCACCATCTACATTAATCATGCGTGTCACTGATAGTAATGGCAACATTTTGATGGACAACACACCTAAACCTAATTTGGTTTTAAATCCTTGGGCATCGGCATCGGTGATTAATGTGATGCAGTCTGTAATTAATAATGGTACAGGTAAATCTGCTGCTATAGGTCGTCCGGCTGCTGGTAAGACGGGAACAACTTCATCAGAAAGGGATGTTTGGTTTGTAGGTACTGTACCCCAGTTGACAACTGCCATCTGGGTAGGAAGAGACGACAACAGAAGACTCGGTTACGGTGCAACAGGTGGTGGTACGGTTGCTCCTATATGGCGTGATTTTATGCGAAATGCACTTAAAAATGTCCCAGTCGAAAACTTCAAGCGACCTTCTGAGTTTCCTCGCCCCCGACCAAATAAGAAATAGGAATTTTAGTGGTTGATTTACCTGGGTATTGGGAGGACTAATGACAAAAACTTCACTTTTCATCAGGATTTACGTAACCAACCACGTATTTTCGTCATTGCGACCGTAGGGAAGCAATCTCAAAGCCTTGATTTTCGTAGCGAGTGCGTAAGTCTTATTCATGATGGACGAGGTTTAGCTATATTTTTTACAGTAGCTCTCAACGCACATTCTTAACAGGCTCAGAATATTTAGTCCTAACCCAACCTGAATAAATAAAAAAATATGGCACTACGTGATCCTCTTCCTACAAACATTAAACAACCCGTTAGACAAGCAGTTTCTCATCTTTGGGTTGAGCGATTAGCAAGATTAGGCTATGCAGCAAAAGGACTAGTTTATATTATTGTGGGTTTACTAGCAGCACAGGCAGCATTTGGTTCTGGTGGCAAAACTACAGATACTAGTGGTGCGCTAGAGACGATTGTTACCCAGCCTTTTGGTAAATTTCTCCTGGGTATTGTCACCCTGGGGCTTATTGGGTATGCACTTTGGCGATTTGTGCAAACTATTCTCGACCCCGAACATTCCGGTCAACAAATGAATACTAAACGAATTGCCAAGCGTCTTGGCTATGCTTTTAGTGCGATCGCTTACTTCAGTTTGGCTGTAACATCTATTAAAATAATTATCGGTTCAAGTAGTGGCGATAGCGATTCAGTTGAAGATTGGACGATATATTTTCTACATCAACCCTTTGGCAGATGGTTAGTAATGCTTGTGGGTTTGATTGTCATTGGTGTTGGGATTTCTTACCTTTATCAAGCATATCAAGGCAAATTTCGGCGCCATTTCAAACTTGCTCAAATGAGTCGGACTGAGCAAATTTGGGCAGTGCGTGTGGGTAGATTTGGGATTACTGCCCGTGGCATTGTTTTTGGTATCATCGGCATTTTTATAATGCTGGCAGCGATTCAATTAGATGGCACTCAAGCTAGGGGATTAGGTGGTGCATTGGCATCTCTGGCGCAGCAACCTTTTGGCCCCTGGATTTTAGGTGTAGTGGCGTTGGGTTTGATTGCTTACGGTATGTATTCCGTAATAGAGGCTCGCTATCGACATATTACTAATTTATAAAAAAAGTATGAACATTGCAATCTATGCGATCGCCTTAGCAATCAGACATTTATTTTCCGGTAAACTATAAATTCTCAATGCTAAACCACGTAGTCGCTAGCTCTCGCTTGGCAGTGGAGTATCTGTTGCTTATGTGTTCGTCCACATTTTGCCCGAATTGAGTGAAGCCCAAGTAACACTCCAAAGCAGTTTGAATATTAGACTTGATTTTTTAGAGCATTACGTTTATTTAGTGGCACTTTTAGGTTTAGCAGTGTTTTACGGCTTAGAGCGATTTGCGAACAAGTCACGTCAATGTAGTCAAAAAAGTGTCGTTGCTGATACCTCTGTAGTTTAATTTCTTTGTGTAATTTATTAAGGTTTTTTAATCATGAAAAATATCCCTCAAAAACTAAAATATTCTATTTTAGGATTAGTAAGTGCGATCACACTATTGGTAATCTGGAGTTTTATCGAACCCCGCATACTCAACATCGAAACCGAAACTGCAAAAATTCCCAACCTTCCTCCATCATGGCAGGGTAAGCAAATCGGACAAATCTCAGATTTTCAAATTGGATTATGGGGCGACAATCGTGGTACTGCTCGTCGCAGCGTGGCTAAATTGGTAGAGGCAAAACCTGCTGTAGCGTTGATCAGTGGCGACTTTATTTATCATCCAGGCTCTAATATCAAACCAGAGATCGAAACAGCAGTAGATATAGTTCGTCCTCTGATTGAAGCAGGTATACCTACTTATGCAGTGCTGGGTAATCATGATTACGGCATGAGTAGTAAGTCTGCACCACCTAAAACAGAAGAAGCCGAACGTTTGAAAACGGCATTAGAATCAGCAGGTATTAAAGTATTGGAGAATGAGTCAGTTCAACTGCAACTTCCCGATAGTGAAAATACTTTATATCTAGTTGGGGTAGGTTCGCTATGGGCAAATCGTGATGACCCTGAGCAAGCCTTGAGCAATGTACCAGATAGCAGTCCTAGAATCACGATGATGCATAATCCAGACTCATTTGAGAAATTTCCTGCCAACTCAAGCCCCTTAGCAGTAGCGGGACATACTCATGGAGGACAGGTACGAGTACCAGGTTTGCCACAATGGTCGTGGTTAAGTTTTATCCAAAAAGATAAAGTTTACGCCGACGGTTGGGCAAAGGGTTTCGGCCAACCTGGGAATCGACTTTATGTCAATCCTGGTATTGGAATGAGTATTGCACCAATACGTTTATTCTGTCCGCCAGAACTAACATTTTTTACTCTTCAGGCAGATTAATCTAGCTAATGAATATTCAATCTTTGCCAATTAATCTTATTCCTGGTTCACCTAGGAGTGCTAAACAAGGAAAGTCTGATCTAGCCTCAAAAGTTACTAGATCTGGATTATGGACGTGTCCCCACTCTATGTCTGGGTCACACAGATAGTCACGACAAGACAAATTCATGTGACCTGAGCGAGGATGCCAAAACCGTTTCCAGCCGTCATCTTGACTTGGCATTTTTACTGACAATAGCCCTCTTCTGTCATTGTGCCAAAAAGTATACGCCTAAGTCGGTATTCGGACTATTTTTTTGCAAAATGTCAACTACTTATTTATATAATTTACCTATATAATAGTGCTTATCTTGCTTATCTATAGGTTATACCTTTAGGATTATGAATTAAAAATCAGCCTTGCTTATGTTTAAGTCATTAGGTAATCATTACCTAATTACGTAAGTGAGGTAACTAATTATGTCACAACAAACTATCTCATCTGAGTTGATGGTGGAATTGTCCACAGACGAACAACAATTGATCTCTGGCGGCCAATGGGGACAAAAAGGTCGTTGTCCTCGACGTATTCGCGTTCCTAGATGTGGTTTCTACTTCCGTAGAGGCGGATACGGTGGCGGATATGGCGGCGGCAAAGACGACGATTACAAAGACGACGATTACAAAGATGACGATTACAAAGACGACAAATATTAGATATGACGTCGTTTTTGAATGAAAGCTAGTTGTTAATTAGCCAATTAGCCAAGCCTACAATATGTTCCGTGGGCTTGGCTAATATTATCTGAGCTTGGAAGTGGGAGATGGAAAGAAGCGGAGTTGTAATTAATTGACCAATGACCAATGATTAATCACTAAATAGCTTGTATTTTTCCGGATAATCCAAAAAATAACTGAATAATATTCTATCTAAAATATTCATGCCTAAAACCTATGGACATGCCCCAGCGCGTATCAATTCGCTACAAAGACACGTCCTACAGCATTAATGAGATTCGCTTAAAAACCTTCCGGCTTGGTTTTCAAATATGGGATGAACAAACTAAGCCTAGAAAAACAGAGCTTTATGAGTTTATACTATCTTGCTTGAAACAGGTTGACCGTCAAGATCGTTATATGTTTTCTCTACTATTTATAGAGTTAACAGATATGATACGCAATTCTCGACTTGACAGGGGAATGAAAGAGGTTCTCGTTAAAACAGCTTTTAGCGAGTTTGCTTGCGCGTTAACAGACTTTGAAGATGGGGGTAAATAAAAATTTATGTCCCCACCTAATTCACTACTGCTAAATTTCTAGTTGTCCTTTTCGTATCATAATTAATTGCGTTAATTTTCTAACCCGGGCGGATTGTTGTTCTCCAAACCGGGCGGATTGTTGTTCTCCAAACCGGGTGGATTGTTGTTCTCTAAACCGGGTGGATTATTGTTCTCTAAACCGGGTGGATTGTTATCTGTAGGTGGCGCTTCGTTTTCAGGTAGTGCGTTATCTGTAGGTGGCGCT